>NZ_JAYMYJ010000115.1:0-2904 GCF_035668035.1 Candidatus Thiothrix phosphatis
CACATCTGGCACATCAATCCCGAGGGCAACAATTCGCTGCTGACCGGCGACATTGGTTCCGGCAAATCCACCGTGGTCGGTGCGCTCACCACGCTGCTGGTTTCCACCCAGAAAATCACCTACAACAAGGCAGCTGGCGCTGAGTCGAAGGAACGTAGCCTCGCTTCCTACGTGCGCGGCGCGTATAAAAGTGAGCAAAGCGAAATGTCACAGGCTTCCAAAGCTGTGACCCTGCGCAATGAGTCGAATTACAGCGTGCTGCTGGCCTGGTTTTACAATGCCGATTTCGGTCAGGGAATGACGTTGGCGCAGGTATTCTGGCTCAGGGATGGCAACAGCCAACCGGAACGTTTCTATGTCAACGCCGACAGCCAGTTGAGTATCCGCGAGCATTTCAGCCATTTCGGCAGCGACATCAACCAGCTCAGAAAGAAACTGCGTAACATCAATGGCGTGCAAATCAGCAGCACCTACCGCGAATACGCCACCTTGTTCCGGCGGCATTTCGGCATCCAGTCGGAACAGGCGCTGGATCTGTTCTACCAGACCGTATCGATGAAATCGGTCGGCAACCTCACCGACTTCGTGCGCCAGCACATGCTGGAACAGACCGACGTGCAGGGGCAACTGGATGATCTGTTGCACGGTTTCGACAACCTCAATCGCCTGCACGAAGCGGTGTTGAAAGCCCGCGCCCAGATTGAACAGCTCTCCCCGTTGTGTGACGGTTTGCAGCACCACCATCGCCTCAAAACTGCCATCGAAGCCCTGCGCGCCGCCCGCGAAGCGCTGGCAGGCTGGTTTGCCCGCTTTCACAGTGAGCTTTTGCAGGAGTACATCGACAAGCTCACCCAGCAGTCCGCCCAGCTTGAACACCGGCTGGAAAAACTGGTTGCAGCCATCCAGGGCCTGCGCGACAAGGAAAACGACCTGCATCGCCACATCGAAGATCAGGGTGGCCGCCGCCTGCGCGAGATTGAGCGTGAAATCCGCCAACTGGAAGAGACGGTGCGCCGTTGCAAGCAGACATTCCACGATTACGAACAGGCCTGCCGTCAGTTGGAACTTGACCCGCAGGCTGCTGAGGAACGTTTCTACGCCAACCACCGGCAACTGGAAGGCTTGAGCAGCACACTGGCGACACAGGAATCCACCCTGCAACAGGAGCGTGATCACAACGCCATCCAGCTCAGTCTGAAACGCAGGGAATATGACCAGCTTCAGCAGGAAATCGATTCCCTGCGTCAGCGCAAATCCAATATCCCGCTGAAAAACCTCGCCATGCGCCAGCAGATGCTGGAAACCCTGCAACTGGAGGAATACGAACTGCCTTTTGCTGGTGAACTGCTGCAAGTCGATGAGCGGGAAACGGAATGGGAAGGCGCGATTGAGCGCGTGCTGCACAATTTCGGCCTCAGCCTGTTGGTGTCTGACCGCTTGTATGCCCGTGTCAACCAGTACGTGGAACAAACCCATCTGCAAGGCCGCCTGGTGTATTTTCGTGTCAGGGATGAAGTGCGTCGCCATACCACGCAGGAGGTGGATACCCTGGCCGCCAGGTTGCGCATCAAGCCTGACAGCGAATTTTACGACTGGCTGGAGCAGGAACTGGCCCAACGCTTCAACTACACCTGTTGCAATACGCTGGATGAATTCCGCCGTCATGCCCACGCCATCACCCGTAACGGTCAGATCAAATCCGGCCAGCAGCGCCATGAGAAAGACGACCGTTACCCTATTCACGACCGCAGCCGCTACGTGCTCGGCTGGAGCAACCTGGAAAAGCTCAAGGTGCTGGAAGCGCAACAGGCATCGCTGGGCAGGGAGGCGCACCGCTTCGCCGTAGCGATTACCCAGGTCGAACAGCAGCGCAAAACACTGGATGAGCAGAAAAACGCCGTCCGCGACCTAAAGAGAATCACCCGGTTCGGCGACATCGATTGGCAAGCGCCGGTGCTCGGTATCGAAACCCTGCAACAGGAACGGCAGACGATCGAACACAGTTCCGACATCCTGCAAGCGCTTCAGCAACAATTGCAGCAGACGGTGGCAGAGCGCCAACAGCAGGAAGCCCGTGAAAAGCAGCTGCTGGGTGAACAGGGTGAGCTGAAAAGCAAAGTGGATGACGCCCGCGACGATCTTCAACAGGCCAACGAACTGGCGAACGAATACCGCGAAAGCATTACGCCCGAATCCGGCGTTTTGCTACAACAATGGCGGGAAAGTATCCTGCAGGATACCGCCCTCAACCTGCGCAATCTCGACAAAAGCCAGCGTGAAATCCGCGAGGCGATGAATGCCCGCATCCAGAACGACACCGCCAAACTCGGCAAGCTGACCGAACGCATCATCCAGCAGATGCAGAAATACCGCAACGACTACCCGGCGGAAACCAGCGAAGTGGATGCGCAAATCGGGGCCGGGCACGAATACCGGCAGATGCTCGACACCCTGCAACGCGAGGATTTGCCGCGCCACGAAGCCAAATTCAAGCAGATGCTCAACGAGCAGACCATCCAGAGCGTGGTTATGTTTCGCAGCCAACTGGAAAAAGAGCGCAAGCAGATTGAGGAAAAGATCACAGCAATCAACCGCTCGCTGCACCAGATCGAATACAACCAGGGCACTTATATCAAACTGCTGGCGACCCCGGCGCAGGACGTGGACATCCGGGAATTTCAGGCGGAACTGAGGCAGATTCTCAGCAACACCCTCGGCAGTGACGAGCTGTACACCGAGGAGCGCTTTTTGCAGGTCAAGGCCATCATGGAAAAATTCCGGGGGCGCGAAGGCAAGGTCGAGCACGACAAGCGCTGGATGCAGAAAGTCATCGACGTGCGCAACTGGTACAACTTCTCGGCCAGTGAACGCTGGCGGGAAGGCGATGAGGAACGCGAATTCTAC
>NZ_JAYMYJ010000115.1:3004-59017 GCF_035668035.1 Candidatus Thiothrix phosphatis
CAACTTCTCGGCCAGTGAACGCTGGCGGGAAGGCGATGAGGAACGCGAATTCTACTCGTCGATTTTGCTCTTGGGAAATTCTGGTTCGGTGAATCAGGTGTTTGGCAATAACAGGTTTTCAAACGGCTCGCGGTTCTTCCAGCGGTAGCTGTTGAAGTCACGTTCGTCAGTGGACAGGATGCGTCCATGTCCCAGCTCTTCTGCCAGAATGACCAGCGAGGCATCCGCCAGATCCATCGGCAGGTCGCGGTATTTGAGCATCAGCTCCCTGACCCGGCTCAGATGGTGTGCTTCGTCAAGGTGAAAAATGTCTGCGCCGCCTTGTTCGATATTGTGCCAAAACAGCAGTTGCGCCTGAAAATCGACACGGTTGTACAGCAGGTGACTGGCTTCGGCAATGACTGGCCAGGTAACAACGAATGCCGAGTTTTCAAAGGTATCCAGCGCGGTAATCGCGGCTTCATGGTAACGGTCTTTTTTATTGCCGAGCGCCACCCAAAAGCCGCCGTCAGCGATCAGGCTATTTCTGGGGAGGGTATTTTTCATCAAGACGTTGCGCCAGATACTGTTTGTAATGGGTGGATAAATCTTCAGGGCCGGAGGAGCTGCCGATAAAACCGCTTTCCCGCCAGATTTGTTTCTGCCGTTTGGTTTTTGCCCGGTCACGCAGTTCTTGCGCAGCCCGTTGCAGGGCCTATTTCAGGGCGTCAGTTACGGACGTGTCACCCAGTTCCTGACGCAGGAATTGCAGGTCGTAAGCTGTCTGCTCATCCAGTCGGGCATTAATTCGCATATCGCTCATGGTGTATTACCTTTTGCAAGACTCTTGTCATACAAACATACCATAGCACACATTTCCTGTTATCCTTCACTCAATCCTTCAGTATTGCAAAGGTTGGGCTGATGACGGTGGAAGATGACTTCAAGGGCGAACAGCAGGCTGACTTTTCCAGCCGATACAAACGGCCATGTTCCCGGTTGGTATCAAATTCAACTGGACGTTTGACCATGGCAGCGGTCTACATGCACGCCACATTGTCACCGACTATACGTATTGACGAATGATCACCCCCGCCGACATCCGTCAGAAAGCCCAGAAATTGTGGGACAGCGGCAAACTCCTGCAAGCTTCCCTGTGCGGCGAAAACCTGTTCCCCTGGATGATTAGCTTCCGCCCGCCCAATGCGCGCGAGCAACTGGAAGATTTCGCCGCCATCCGCGTCTGGGTGGAAAAGCTGAAGGCGCAGAGCAAGGAAGTTACCGCTGAAGGCTATACCGTCGAATACAAAACCGTCACTCATCGCCAGTTAGGGGAACAGCGCCTGCCGGAGCGTATTGTGTTCCAGACGCAGGATGATCTGCTGCGTTTCCTGCACAAATTGCGTGAATTCGGGCAACTCCACACGCTGGCGACGGAAAGCCTCGTCCAATATCCCGCCTTGCAGGGTTGGGTCAGCAGCAAGTCGCGCCAGTTCATGCAATCTGCTGGAATCTGGCGGCAATTACTGGCCGTATGTGCTTATTTCCTCGCTCATCCGCGCCCGGATTGTTATCTGCGCGAGCTGGATATTGCCGGTGTGGACAGTAAGTTCATCGAGCAGCACAAAGGGATTCTGGCGGAACTGCTGGATATTTTGCTGCCTGCTGACGCGATTGATGGCAGTGCGTCAGGCACTAGGCAGTACGGTTTTGAACGGCGTTATGGCCTGAAATGCCCCGAGCCGCTGATTCGCCTGCGCCTGCTGGATAGCGGGCTGTATCCGTTGCCCGGCGTCAGCGACCTGAGCTTGCCGGTGTCGCAACTGGCACAATGGAAAATTCCCTGCCAACAGGTGTTCATCACCGAGAACAAGATCAACGGCCTGAGTTTTCCCGACCTGCATGGCAGTCTGGTGATTTTCGGCCTGGGTTACGGCGTTGATAGCTTGGCGGAAATCGGCTGGCTACGGGGTAAGAAGCTGTATTACTGGGGCGATATTGATACGCATGGCTTTTCGATCCTGTCGCGTTTGCGCAGTTATTTTCCAGCGGCGCAAAGCCTGCTGATGGATACGGCGACGCTGGAGCAGTTTGCAGATTTGTGTGTGACCGAACCGGAAACGTCCCGTTGCAGTGATAGGCTGGCGCATTTGCAAGCGGATGAAGCGCAGCTTTACCAGCAGTTGCAGCACACCCACCAGCGGCTGGAGCAGGAACGTTTGCCGATGGGGCATGTGTTGCAGGCTATCGCGCAGTTCGGCCTTGCGGATTCGGGATTCGCCCCGACTCCCTTGAGGGGAAATGTTCGGGCATAATATCCGTTATTTGCAGCAACAGTCTGAAAACTACATGTCAAACAGCCACCCTATCCAGCGTCACCGCACCGTCCCTGTCAAAGTGGGCAACATCACCGTTGGCGGCGATGCCCCCGTTGTCGTCCAGTCCATGACCAACACCGATACGGCGGACGCCATCCGCACCGCCGCGCAGTGCTTTGAGCTGGCTCGCGCCGGTTCAGAACTGGTGCGGATTACGGTCAATACGCGGGAGGCTGCGCAAGCCGTACCTGACATCCGCGCCCGCCTCGACAAAATGGGCTGTGATGTCCCCCTGATCGGCGACTTCCATTTCAACGGCCACAAGCTGCTGACAGCGGTGCCGGAATGCGCGCAGGCGCTTGCCAAGTACCGCATCAACCCCGGCAACGTAGGCCGTGGCAAAAAGCGTGATGAGCAATTCGCGCAAATGATCGAGTTCGCCTGCCGCTACGGCAAGCCGGTGCGCATCGGCGTCAACTGGGGTTCGTTGGATCAGGAGTTGCTGGCGAGAAAACTTGATGAAAACCACCAGCTTGCCCAGCCGCTGGAACTGTATGACGTGATGCACGAAGCGCTGATCGAATCTGCCCTGACCAGCGCCGCCAAGGCCGAAGAATACGGCCTGCCGCACGACCATATCATCCTTTCCTGCAAACTCAGCGAAGTGCAGGGTCTGGTGCGCGCTTACCGTGACATGGCCAGCCGCTGTGATTACCCGTTGCACCTCGGCTTGACCGAAGCCGGTATGGGCAGCAAGGGCATTGTCTATTCCACCGCCGCGCTTTCGATCCTGTTGCAGGAAGGCATCGGCGACACCATCCGCATTTCCCTCACGCCCGAGCCGCACGCCAAGCGGGAAAAGGAAGTCATCGTCGGGCAGGAAATCTTGCAGGCGCTGGGCTTGCGTTCCTTCACCCCACAAGTGGTGGCCTGCCCTGGCTGCGGGCGCACCTCCAGCGACTACTTCCAACGTCTGGCCGAACAGATACAAGGCTGGCTGCGTGAACAGATGCCGGTGTGGAAAGGCCAGTATCCGGGTGTGGAAAGCATGTCGGTTGCGGTGATGGGCTGTGTGGTCAATGGCCCTGGCGAAAGCAAGCATGCCAATATCGGCATCAGCTTGCCCGGTAGCGGGGAAACCCCAGTCGCGCCCGTTTACGAAGACGGGCAGAAAACCGTCACCCTCAAAGGCGATTCGATTGCGCAGGAATTCCAGGCGCTGGTCGAAACTTATGTGCAGCGCACTTACGGTTAAACTCCGGAAATTGCCTCGATCTCTGCATCATCTTGAATGCATCCGGGGCTAATGTTACTGTGGCGGAAACACTTGGCAAAGGTTTGTGCTTATGTTCCACCATCAGCCAGAAGACGCTAACTGTACACCGGAAGGGAGTCATGGGACATGGATACGAAGGGTTGCTGAGTGGTTTTCTCTTGTTGCATCCAGCCAACAGGGGACGGACGCCCCGCCAGCAGCCCCTCCTTCTGAAGCATCTGATTCCAACTCCCCCGATCCCGCACCCGTTGAGCCAATCCGCAAATATTTGTCTATTGGTTTCGCGTTTGTCGTGATGGCGGTGGTGGTTTGGCTGCTTCTTTGGTTATGGATAAATGCCTTCACCAATGAATGTGAGCAATTCTCGACATTATACATCGCTCCCCATTGCTCACCTCCCCGTTAAGGCACAGACCCCGCAAGACCCTTTTGATCAGAACCAAGGAGGACAACATCATGAGAAAAACGACCCTGTTGGCAATCGCCGGTTTATCCCTGCTGGCCAGCAACGTCATGGCCGCCGTCAAAAGCGAGCCGGTGCATTACGAATATGACGGGACAAAACTGACCGGCTACCTGTATTACGATGACGCCGTCACGGAAAAACGCCCCGGCGTAATGGTGGTGCATGAATGGTGGGGGCTGAACGATTACGCCAAACACCGCGCTGAAATGCTGGCCGGATTGGGTTACGTGGCGTTCGCCGCCGACATGTATGGCGACGGTAAGGTGACCGACAAGCCGGAGCAGGCCAAGGAGTGGATGACGGAAATCACCTCCGATGTGGATGCATGGCGCGGCACGGCGCTCGCCGGTCTGGAACAGCTGAAGAAAAGTGACAAGGTAGACCCGGGCAAACTGGCGGCGATCGGCTACTGCTTTGGCGGTGGCACCATCCTGCAAATGGCTTACAGCGGTACGTCTGATCTGAAAGGGATTGTCAGCTTCCATGGCTCGCTGCCTTCCGCACCGGATGGGACGGAAATCAACACCAAGGTGCTGGCTTTCCATGGCAATGCCGACGCGATGGTGCCGCCTGCGACCGTCAGCAAATTCATGGGGCAGATGGAAAAGACCGGCGCGGACTGGCAGTTTGTGGCGTTCGGCGGTGCCCGTCACGCCTTCACCAACCCGGATGCGGGCAAGTACGGCATCGAAAACCTGAAATACGACGAAAAGGCCGACAAGCGTTCCTGGGCTGGGATGCAGGCGTTTTTCAACGAAATTTTCCAATAGTCCCCATCACCGGGGGAAGCGCCCGCCTTCCCCCTACCTTGCCAGCACTTCAAACTCGCGTTCGGCGCGGTTGCCCATTTCATCCACCACCGCCAGATGATGCTTGCCTGCGGCAGGCTGTGCCGCCTGTTCGTGGAAGGTTTGCGTGGTGCCGATGAACTGGTTGTCCAGATGCCAGTACAGCAAGGTGTCGGCGCGTTGCGGCGTGGCGCGGAACACAGTTTGCCCCAGCTTGCCGTCCAGTTCGCGCGGCAGGTAAATCTGCGTATTGTCCTGCGGGTAAACAATGCTCACGGCTTCCTGCTGGCCGCTGTCGCCGCCTTGACAGTCAGCGCGCCATGGCGGCAACGGTTGGTAATCGGCGTGGCTTTGCTGGTAATACTCGGCTTGGTCTGGCGGCAGCACGAACCAGTCGCGGCCCTGCATATTGGCCACGCTTTCACAGTCGCTGTTGACGCGGAACTGCCCGCCAGCGTCCAGGTGGATGAGCTGGTGGTAAGGCGTAATGCGGGCGAAATGGCTGTTGAGCGGCAGGCGGATGCTGTGGGTGGCGCAAGCGCCATTGCTGAGGTAGCCGTCGTCCTTGCATGTCTCAACCTTGGTCATCTGCCAGTCAGGTCGCTGGAACCAGCCACGGTTCGGTGGCAACAGGCTGAAGGCGCTGAACAGGATGGGCGCGGCGCTTTGCGTCCCGGTCAGCCCGGCGCGCCCGACGCCATCCGCATTGCCGACCCACACGCCGACGGTGTGATCCGGGGTGACGCCGATCGCCCAGGCATCGCGCTGGCCGTAACTGGTGCCGGTTTTCCAGGCGACCTTGCGGCTGCTGCTGAATTTTTCCCAGTAACCTTCATCGCCGGGGCGGGCGACATCCAGCAGCGCATCCAGTGTCATCCAGGCGGAGGCGGTGGACAAGGTGGCGATGCGGTTGGTTGCGGCGGTGTCCGTCAGCAGCATCCTGCCTTGCCGCCAGGACGTTTGCTGGTGTTGCGCGTCCTGCTGGGCGCGGTTGGCGAGGTTGGCGTAGGCCGTGCCCAAATCCCACAGGGAAGCTTCCGCGCCGCCCAGGATCAGGCTCAGGCCGTAATCCCGCGCCGAACGGTTCAGGTGCGTGAAACCCAGTTGGCGCAATTGCATCAGAAACGGCTCCACCCCTCGCAGACTCAACAGGTTTACCATCGGAATGTTCAGCGAACGCGCCAGGGCTTCGCGCGCGCTGACGGCACCGTGGTAGCGGCGGTTGTAGTTTTGTGGCGTAAAGCCGCTGTAGTTGACGGGCGTGTCCGCCACCAGCGAGCCGGGCGTAATTAACCCCTGTTCCAGCATATCGGCGAACAGCAAGGGTTTGAGGGTGCTGCCGGTGCTGCGCGGGCGCTGGATCATGTCGATCGCGTGCCCTTGGTCGCCGCTGAAATCCTCTGCCGGGCGGTTGCCGACATAGGCCATGACGTCGGATGTGTGGTTGTCCAGCACCACAATGGCAAGGTTTTGTATGCCTTCCAGCGCCAGTTGTTCGCCCGTGCGTTGCGCCAGGGTGTTGAGCTGCTGTTGCAGGCTGGCGTCCAGCGTGGTGCGGAAGCGTTGGACGCCGGGGTGCTGCGCCGTCAGCGTATCCAGCAGGTGCGGTGCCAGCCGGGGCAGGGGATGCGGCGCAGCGGGCAAGGGTTCCGCCACCGCCAGCTCGTAGTCCAGCTTGCCCAGGATATGCTGCGTGTAAAGCTGTTGCAGCAGGCGGTTGCGTTTGGCGAGCAGGCGTTCGCGGTTGCGCCCTGGGTGCACCAGCGCCGGGTTGTTGGGCAACACCGCCAGCATGGCGCTTTCCGCCCAGGACAGTTGCGCCGGGCTGCGGGCGAAATAACGCCAAGCGGCGGCCTCCAGCCCAACCACATTGCCGCCGAATGGGGCATGGCTGGCGTAGAGCTTGAGGATGTCGTCCTTGCTGTAACGGGTTTCCAGCCGCCAAGCGCGCAGCAACTCCAACAGCTTTTCGTGGAACGTGCGTGGCGGGTTGCCACGGGAGAGGCGGATCACCTGCATGCTCAGGGTGCTGGCACCGCTGACCACGCGCTGTTGGCGCAGGTTGTCGTAGCTTGCCCGCGCCAGCGCCAGCAAGTCCACGCCGTGATGCCGCCGGAAACGCTTGTCCTCAACTTGGATCAGGGCAGCGGCGAATTTGTCCGGCACGCTTTCCAGTTCAGGAAAACGCCATTGCCCATCTGTTGCGATGTGGGCGCTGAGTAGCCGTCCGTCACGATCCAGCAGCAGTGGTGAATGGGCGGCGCTGAACAGCGTGGCGGGCAGGCTGAACCAGCCCCACCACGCTGCGCCGATGATGGACAGGAGGAGTGAGCCCCCCCACATCAGCCGTTTCAGTTAGCAGGCTCCGGTGGGTTCGGCGCTGCGCCTGCCTCCCCTTCCTCCTCGCTGGGTTCCGGTGCCGTGCTACGGTTGGCGCCTGTGGGGACTGTTTTCATGATCCTCACCGGCAAACCGGCGGTGCGCGCCCGGATGCCCGGCTGGTACATGGCTTCGCTGCTGATGGCGGGGAAATAGAACTCGCCGAGGAACGCGGCGTTGAGCCTGACTTTGATGGCCTTGCTTTCACCCGCGGCCAGATCGAAGTAGCTCAACACGCGGTCATCGCGCACATCCTGGTAACTGACACCATTGCCAGCGGCGGGGGCAGGCGGCGCGGCGCTGTTGTTCCCGCCATCGTCTGCGCCTTCACCATCGCCATTGCCGTCTTCCGAATGGTTGGTATTGGCGTTGGCGGCAGGGTTGGCTGCGGTTTCCGTCGCGCCGATTTCCATGCCGGAAGGCACCAGCGTGGACAGGGCAATATGCTTGAGGGCGGCCCCGCCGGTGTTGGCGATGCTGACGTTGAGGGTGTAATCCTGGCCTTGCTGCAACTGCAAGGGCGGCTGCGCCAGCGGTGCGCCACTGTCCCAGACCTTGCCGCCCTGCGGGCCGAGCAGTTCGGCTTGCAGGCCCAAGCCTTCCGCCACCGGCTGTTCATCGCCCGCCGGGGCGACGCCGCGCTGGGTGACAGTGGCGTACAGCTTGCGGTCGCCGTCGTTATGCAGGGCAAGCTGGAAAGCTTTGTCCTGCGCCCCCAGCAGTTGGCTGATCAGCGGTTGGGTGCTGTTCAGCGGGGTGGCCGTGCCTTGGTCCAGCGTGTAGTGCACCGCCAGCGGCTGTTGGCTGCTGCTGAGGTAATGCGCCACCGACAGCAACGCCCAACTGATGTCATGCGTATTGAAGTGGTCGCTGCTGCCGAGCTCTTCCGCAATCTGCTGCACCACCAGGGCGGCGTCCTGATCCTTGTGCAGCGTCAGCAAGGTTTCCAGTTGCAGGCCGAGTTGCCCCAGTTTCTGGCTGAAGGTGTCCTCGGAAGTCGGCGTGTTCAGCTCGGTGGCGACCAGCCCTTGCGTGGTTTGCTGCGCGGCTTCGGCTTGCCCGGCCAGCAGGTAGGCTGCGGCCAGCAGCCAGCGCGCCTGCGGGTTGGCCTTGCCGGATTCGCGCAGGCGGTTCATCGCGCCCAGTTGTGGCTTGCCCGCCGCCGCCAGCACATACAGCCGGTAAGCTTGGGTGGAGGAGGTGTCTTCCTTGTCACTGGCTACCCAGTCCTGCGCCTGTTTCGCCTGATATGCCTGCCATGCCGTCAGCAGGCCTAGTGGCGCGTTGTAGCCCTGTTTCTGCGCCTCGATCAGGAAATGTCCGGCGTAAATGCTCGCCCAGTCGTTGGCTTCGGTGGAGCCGGGCCAGTACATCAGGTTGCCGTTGCTGCCCTGGAACCCGGCCAGCTTGCTGATCGCCCGCTTGATGTGGTGCTCGACCTGCTGTTGCCGTTCCGGGTCAAGCTTGAGCAATTTGGGCAAATATAGCTGCGGGAACACGGACGACGTGGTCTGTTCCAGACAGCCGTGCGGGTAGTGGATCAGGTAATCCAGGTGCTGTTCCAGGTTCAGGTTGGGCAGGCTGGAAAGCTCCAGTGTGCCCTGGTTGGTTCCGGCCATACCGTGCGGGGTGATCGTCGTTTGCCAGTCGGCTTTTGGTTCCAGCGTGGTGCTGACGGTGCGCAGGCTGGGCAGGTTAGGTGCCTGGACTTCCAGGTTTTCTTCCTGGCTGCTGCTGTATTGGCCGCTGGTGGCGGTAAATTTCAGTTTGCCCATCATCGGCTTGTCGCCTGCCTTGAGGAACAGCGTCACGACTTTTTCGCCCGGTTGCGCAAACGGCACGGTCAAGGCAGGGCCGGTGCTGGAGAATGCCCCATCCATCTCCAGCTTGACCTGCACGGATTTGACCGTTGGGTCGGAAACAAACAGGGTGATGGGGACTTCCACTTTTTCATTCACTTTCAGGGTGCGCGGCAACGAGGGCAGCAGCATCAGCGGCTGGCGCACGAACACCGGCTGTTCCGCCTTGCCATACGCCGTGCCGTCGGAAGCCACCGCCATAATGCGCACCGCGCCGAGGTAGGACGGCAGCTCGACCTGATGTTCGTGGGTTTGCCCGGCGTCCAGGTGGAATGCGCCGAGGAAACGCACCACCGGCGGGAAGCGTTTCGGCTTGTTGGCGGCGTCGTCAATTTGCGCCTCATCGCCGCCGCCGATGGCCAGGATGCGCTCCAGGTTGCCGCTGTAGGCTCCGATCACGCTGTCGAACAAATCCCAGGTTTTGATCCCCAGCGCTTCCTTGCGGTAGAAGGCTTTGTGCAGATCGGGCGCTTCGAAGCGGGTCAGGCCCAGCAAGCCTTCATCGACCACAGCGAGGGTGTAGTCCATCGCCCGCCCGGATTGCTCGCTGATGCTGATGGTCTGGGTGGTTTGCGGCTGCCATTCATCGGCGGCTTTCAACACCGGCTGCAAGGTGGTGGCGGGGTCGTCCACCAGCAGCGGAATGATCCCGTACAGGCGGATCGGGCGGTCATTCTGCTTGTTCTGGTGGCCTTGCAACAAGCTGACGCTGACGTAGGCGTTCGGTGCCATGGCCGCTGTGATCGGCAATGGGATTTGGGTGCGCTTGCCATCCAATTCGATCCAGCGCTGCTCCAGAATCTGGCTGCTGGTTTCAACGGTGAACAGGGCGCGCCCGGCTTGCGCTTCCGGCAACTGGATTTGCGCGGTTTCGCCGACTTGGTAATGGGTCTTGTCGCTGCTGAAACGCAACATGGCGGCGGCGCCGCTGCCGTCTTCCTGCGCGCGGCCTGCCCAACCCGGCCAGTCGACGTACAGCGTCTTGCCGGTGCAATGCTTGCCCTGCAAGTCGCAGGCGCGGATCAGGTAACGCCCCCAGTCGGGGTATTTGATCTGGAATTTCCATTCGCCCTTGCCGTTGGTGGTGCTGACGATGGATTGCTGCAATTTGCTGCTGTGGCTGGCGTCGGCGTATTCGGCCAGCGAATCGGGGGTTTTGTCCCACCACCATTTCCAGTCGATCTTGTACAGGGTGACTTCGACCTGCGGCAGGGAAACTTCCTGCCCATCGGCGTTGACGCTGGCGATGTCGACGGTGTGTTCCTGGTCGGTCAGCAGCATATTGCGTTCGGCGTCGCCCTTGGGCAGCTTGATGCCGACGTAGTTTTCAAATGGGTAGTAGTCGATGTCCTGCTTGCTGATGCTGAAGCCGCCGCCTTCCTCGAACACGCGGCTGGTGAACCACGCGCTCAACATTCCCGGCGCGGGTTTGTCGGGCTGGAAGTTTTTCGTAAAGCGCAGATAGCCTTGCTCATCCAGATAGCCTTCCAGCAATTGCTGTTCCTCGCTGTCCAGTGTGCGGGCAGGGTCGTCGAAGGCGTAATCGTTGAAGCGGGTAAAGGTGGTGGTTTTCTCGCGCAGCTTGACGCTGACATCGGCTTTCAGCTTGCTGGCGGTGCCGCCGTGCAGCCATTGCGCAAACAGGGTGGCTTCCGGCAAGTCCTTGTAGCCGTGCAAGGCCTTGGCGTCGGCGTAATTCAGTTCCACTTTCAGGCGGTTGGGGCGCACGGTTTCGATTTTCAGGGTCTTGTCGAAGGTGCTGCTGCCCAGCACGGCTTTCACCAGCCAGTCGCCGGTCGGGTCGCTGTCCGCCGTTTTCAGCTTGAAGGTGTAAAACGGCCCGGTGGGTTGCTTGTTGGTGACGGTTTGCTTGAGCTTGCCGGTCGGGTCAAACAGTTGCAGCGTGACCGGATGGTTCGGCGGCAAGGTTTTGGCGCGGTCTTGCAAGACGAAGGTGAGGAAAATGTCGTCGCCAGGCCGCCATACCCCGCGTTCGCCGTAGATGACGCCTTTCAAGCCCTGTTTGACGGTTTCGCCGCCGACATCGAACTGGCTGGTTTCCAGCGCGGTGTTGGCGTTGAGTTTGAGGTAGGCGCGGTCAGAGCCTTTATCCGCCACCAGCAGGAACGGCGTGTTGGGGCTTGCCAGTTCGGCGAAGCCGTCGCTGCCGGTCGTCGCGCTGGCCAGCGTTTGCCCCTGGAAGTTGCGCAGGCTCAGGCTGACGCCCGCTTCGGCGGCGGCGGTGCGCAAATCGGTGGCGATGACGTGCACTTTACCGGCACCATCCTGTTTGGCGATCAGGCCGAGGTTGCTGGCGATGAAATTGTGGTTGGCTTCCACCTCTTCGCTGTTGTGGAAATAGCTGTCGTCACACGGGTTGTCGCGCTTGTCCCAGTCGTAATTCACGTTGTCGCTGTCGGCGACGTATTCCTCGATGCCGTCCCAGCCGCTGGTTTCCGTCCCGTCGTCATCTTCCGAACTGGCCAGCGGTTTGTCGCTGATTTGCGGCGCTGGCGTCCCCGCCGGGCAAGGGTAGGTGGAAAAACGCCGGTCAACCGACAGTTTCAGGCGGTACATGGCTCCAGGCTTGGTTTTCAGCAGGCCGGTGGCGTCAATGTCGTAGCGGTTCCACTGGTTGGGGTTGGCGGCGGTCAGCGGAATGGTTTTGCGCCAGATATAGCGCCCGACCCGTTCCGTTTCGCGGTCGCCGTCCAACCCGTTCACTTGCAGGAACTGGGTGATGTTTTCCGGGTAAATTTCCATTGCGGTGACTTGCACGGCGTTGACGCCGCGCGCTTCCAGCGGAATGGTCATGGTTTGGCCTTCCGGCAGGATGCTGCCTTTGCCGACGAAGCGCACGGCAGGTTTGGGGTAGCCCAGGCTGATGGCTTGTTCGGCGCGTTCCGCCAGTTTGCCCAAGGCGGCGGATGCCGCCCGGATGCCGGGTTGCAGGATCAGTTTGTGTTCACCGGGTTCGGCCTCGCCTTTGGGGTACACCAGCAGGCGGTTGCCGACGATTTGCGTGGTGACTTCACCGTTGCCGAACTGCACCAGCCCTGTCAAATCCTGCTGGGCGTCGAGCGCGTCGGAAAAGCTGACGGTAATGTGCGGTTTGCCGTCAGCGTCTTCGCTCAGGCTGTCGATGCGGGTGACGCTGAAGGTCTGTTGGCTGGGGATGGCGATGTCTTTCGCGCCGCTGCTGTTTGCGCCTTGCGCATTCAGGGATTTGCCGTCCCAGCTCAGGTGCAGTTCTGTGCCGAAGGTTTCGCGCGGGATGGCGGTGATGGTGAAACGGTGTTCTGTCCCGGCGGTGTTATGCTCCCAAGCGATTGCCAGCGGCTTTTTCTGCGCACTGGCCTGAAGGGCTTTTTCCACCGCATCCGGCTGCGCGAAATCGGAGGTGAACAGTGTGCCCGTCAGCTGCATCTGGGTGGATTGTTCCGCGACCGGGTCCAGCCCTGCGGTTTGCACTTCCAGCTCCAGTGGCGCGGTTTTGAAGGTGAAGTCGATCGGCTTGACGTCAGCGGGGATATTGAGCAAACCGGCAGGCGTCACTGTCAGCGTATAGCTTTTCCCTGACGGCAGCGGCGCGGAGGGGGCGAAGATAATGCTGCTGGCGGTGTCGAACTGCGCCTTGCCTGCTGTTTCCGGCGTCATTTTCAGGTAGGCGTCGGCGCTGTCGCCCACCTTGTCGTCGCTGACCACCGGCTGGCGGAAGGCGACCACGATTGGCTGGTTGCGCGGCTGCACGCTGGGGGGGCGCAGGCTGAACAGTTCGGTGAGCAGGCGGCTGCGGTCTTGTGTGGCGGCGTCCGGTTTGGCGTCGGCGGCGGGCGCTGTGGTGGGCGCTTCCTTGCCGCAACCGGGTAAAACCAGGCTGCCGGATAATAGCAGCAGCAAAAGCAGAAGACGGAAGGAGGGCGTGAGTGTTGCCATATTATGTTCCCCAAGGTGTTGCCGGTCTTGTCGATCCGTTTTAGAAGCCATTCTACTGCGTAAGTTTAACGGCAAGCACCGCCATTATTAAAATTTTATGCATTTGTTTATGGGGTTGGGTTTTGGCATGATGGCCGCTTTCTGTTGGGAGCGGGATGCCATGCGTTGCCGGGTCAAAATTTGCGGGATCACTTCGGTCGCCGATGCGCAGATGGCGGCTGCCGCCGGTGTGGACGCCATCGGGCTGGTGTTTTATCCCCCCAGCAAGCGTAACGTGGAAATCGCGCAGGCCGCCGCCATTTGCCGCAGCGTGCCACCGTTTGTCACGACTGTGGGGCTGTTTCTGGATGCGGAGGCGGATTTCGTGCGCGCCGTGCTGGCCGCCGCGCCGCTGGATGTGTTGCAGTTCCACGGCTCGGAAAGCCCGGAATATTGCCGCCAGTTTCCCCGCCCCTACCTGAAGGCGGTCGGGATGAAAGGGCTGGTGGAGTACGGCGGTTTCCATGCCTATGCCGACCGTTATGCGGACGCGCAAGGGTTTCTGGTCGACAGCCATGCGCCGGGGGCTGCGGGCGGGACTGGCGAAACCTTTGACTGGACGCAGGTTCCGCAGGATTACGCCAAGCCCATTATTTTGGCGGGCGGTTTGACGCCGGAAAATGTGGCGGATGCGATCCGCGCCAGCCGCGTGTATGCGGTGGATGTCAGCAGTGGGGTGGAATCCGCGCCCGGCGTCAAGGACGCCGCCAAAGTGACGGCGTTCATGCGGGCGGCGGCCAGCAGTTAGCCGTTATTGGCGTAATGCTTGCAATGCCTTCAGGTGCTGGCGGGCGGTGCGGGCGGCTTTGGAGTCAGGCAGCGGGGCGAGGATGGCCTGCCATGCCTTTAGGCCGACATCCTTTTGTTCATCCGGCTGGTTCTTCCACTCTTTGCGGATGTATTCCAGATTGCCGTTGACGTCCTGCAAGGCTTCCTCAACGTGCTTGCCTTTGGGGTAACGCTTGAGGTATTCGCCTTCCATCATCTGGCTGCGCGCGGACATGCAGCTGATGAAGCCTTCGCATTCGCCGCCGACAAAGGCGTTGGCCGCCTGCCAAGCGATGGCGTCGCCAATCGCGTCCTGTTTGTGGCGGTCAGCCAGTTTCCAGTAATTGCGCGGGTCGACGAGGTATTCGGCGCTGGGTTCGGTGTAGAACACGTTTTTGCCCTGTTGCTTGATCCAGGCCGCATAGGGCGGTTTGGCCGTGCTTTCCATCGGGATGCTGAACAGCGCAATCTGCATGGCGCGCCAGTGGGCCAGCTCCAGTTCACCCTGGGCTACAGGGTTCTTGCTGCTGGCGGCGGCGCGGCTGGCGAAATCGCTGACTTCCACCGCATCGGCGAAACTCAGCGGCGATTTGTGCTCGTAACTGTCGTACAGTTTGTCGGCGGGGCCCAGCTTGTCCCGCGCCAGCGCCACCCTTGCCTCATCCGCCTTGGCAGGGTCGAAGTTGCGCAGTAGGCCACCAAACACCCAGCCCTTGAGCGGCGTGTCCAATTGGCGCCAGTAGTCTGTTTGGCCGCCGATCTTGGCTTTGGCGGCGGTGCGTTGCGTGGAAGTGAAATCGGTTCCCAGCGGCAGCTTGCCCACTTCGCGGGCACCTGCGGAAGGGGCGGCGCGCACCCTGACGCCCGTGCCGATGGTGATTTTCGTTGCTTTCTCCGCCACATAGGCGTCAGCGGCGTGCGTTGCGCCCGCCCATGACAGCAGGGAGGCGGCGAGGAATAGTGGGGCGGCCAATCGGTGTAACATGCTGTGCTCTCCCGCGAATGAATAAGGTCGAGAATAACATAATAAGCTGGGGCTATTATGTGCGCGTCAGTCCAAACATCACATGGGACACCGGGCGTTGTTGCGGGTTTCCCCTGTAAAGCGTGAGTGGCGGCGCGGATGGCCGTGAGTGTTGCTTGTGAAAAACTGTGTACTTTAATGCCGTGGATGCTTTAGCATAGGTTTGTGCATATGCCAAAAAGGGAGCTGCCATGCAAGCAGAACGCCACGTTCGCCTGTTTCGTAATGGGCGCAATCAAGCCATCCGTATTCCCCGCGAATTTGAATTGCCAGGAAATGAAGCCATCATTCGCCGTGAAGGCGACCGGCTGATTATTGAACCCTTGCAACGTGCTTCACTGCTGGCGTTTTTGGCCAATTGCAGGCCAGACACAGATGTTGGGTTCCCCGAGATTGATGACTTGCCGCCGTTGGATGACGTGGTTTTTTGAGCATGGCGAATTACCGCTATTTGCTGGACACCAATATCATTTCCAGCTTGTTTAGGGAGCCGCAGGGCAAGGTGTACAAACACTTGCAGCGTGTGGGGGAGGATGCGGTCTGCACCAGTATTGTTGTGGCGGCGGAATTGCGTTTTGGGGCGCAAAAACGCGCGGCTCCTGTGCTGGTCGCTTGGGTGGAACAAATCCTCAGCAGTATTGACATACTTCCATTGGATGCTCCAGCAGACCAAACCTATGCTGAAATTCGCGCATATCTTGAGCGCACAGGCCAAGTCATTGGGCCGAATGACTTACTGATCGCCGCTCACGCGTTGCAACTCGGGTTGGTTGTTGTGACGGACAATACCGGCGAGTTTGCCCGTGTTCCGGGTTTGATGGTGGAAAACTGGTTATAGCCCCAGTAGTCCTTTTGGCGCACCCTGACAGGGTGGCCGCCACGGTAGAAATCTTGGGGCGATTTTTTTGGATTCACGTCAGTTCAAAATCCACGCCGTCGTAAATGTCTTGCAGCGGGCAGTGGAAATGGATGCTGGCAAATTCGACTTCGGCGTCTGCGCTCTCAAAATTGATGAGTTCCCAGCGGTTTTGTGGGGTGCGGCGGAATACATCGACGCGGTAGGTGCGCGGGTCAACCAGCACGTATTCGCTGCGGGTCGGCGCGTCCATTTCAGCGGCAAGGTATTGTTCAGGGGTGATTTTTAGTGTTGCTGCGAGTGGTGGCATGCTGCTGCTCCTCGTGTGCCTTTGGGGATGGTAGACCGTTTCGCAGGGCTTGGCAAAATCGGGAGTGGCTTGCTACGCTGAACTCGTGTTACACGAGTTCACGGGCATCGTTTTATGAGCGCTAAGGCATTTTTCGATACGAATGTGTTGGTGCATGCCTTCGATAAAGATGAGCCAGAAAAACAAGCGATAGATTGGGCAGCTTATGATTCAGAATCCGTTTAAGTGATCTAGCCTGGCGCAAACTTTTCAGCAAGGCGGCGATTTCCCCCTGCAAAATGGAGTGGTGGACTTGCGCAGGCGACATGACGATTTGCCCGTATTCGTTAAGCTCAAGTTTGAACGGCAAATTTTGCAGGTTAGGATGCCCGCAGACTTCTTGCCAGTTCATGGGGATGCCTCCGCTGACAGATAGCCTGATTGTAACATGGATAGGTTTTGCCGCTTATGGTAACTTAGCGCGTTTTTACGGCCAGATGCAGGAGAGCAGGTCTGTGAAATTCAACGAATTCAACTGGGGGGCCATGCCGGACAGCGCCGGGCATTTTGGCGTTTACGGCGGGCGTTTTGTGGCGGAAACGCTGATGGAGCCGATCAGCGAACTGGAGCAGGCGTATGCGAAGCTCAAGGATGACCCAGCGTTCCAGGCCGAATTTGACCGTGACCTGCAACATTATGTTGGCCGCCCCAGCCCGCTGTATCTGGCGGAGCGCTGGACCCGTGAACTGGGCGGGGCGAAAGTCTACCTCAAGCGCGAAGACCTGAACCATACCGGCGCGCACAAGATCAACAACACCATTGGCCAGGCGCTGCTCGCCAAACACATGGGCAAGCAACGCATCATCGCCGAAACTGGCGCTGGCCAGCATGGGGTCGCTTCCGCCACCATCGCCGCCCGTCTCGGCCTCGAATGCGTGGTCTACATGGGCGCGGAGGACGTGCAGCGGCAAGCCCCCAACGTATTCCGCATGAAGCTGTTGGGCGCGAAGGTCGTGCCGGTGACTTCCGGCTCCAAAACGCTGAAAGATGCGATGAATGAAGCCATGCGTGACTGGGTGACCAATGTCGACGACACCTTTTACGTGATCGGCACGGTGGCGGGGCCACACCCGTATCCGGCGATGGTGCGTGATTTCCAGTGCGTGATCGGGCGTGAAGCGCGCAGCCAAATCCAGGAACTGGAAGGCCGCCTGCCAGATGCGCTGGTCGCCTGTGTCGGCGGCGGCTCCAACGCGATTGGCTTGTTCCACCCGTTTTTGCAGGATGAATCCGTCGCCATTTACGGGGTGGAAGCTGCTGGCGATGGCATCGGTACCGGTAGGCATGCGGCGCCGTTGTGCGCAGGCAAGCCGGGTGTGCTGCACGGCAACCGCACCTACTTGATGGAAGACGTCAACGGCCAGATCATTGAAACCCATTCCATTTCTGCCGGTCTGGACTATCCGGGCGTAGGGCCGGAGCATGCTTGGCTGAAAGACGTTGGCCGCGCCAATTACGTCGCCATTACGGACAGCGAAGCGATGCAGGGCTTTCATGCACTGACCCGCAAGGAAGGCATTATTCCGGCATTGGAAAGCAGCCATGCGCTGGCCTACGCGATGAAACTCGCACCGACCATGGATAAAGACCAAATCATCATCGTCAACTTGTCCGGGCGTGGCGACAAGGACATCAACACCATCGCGCGTCTGGAGGGCATCACCCTATGAGCCGCATTGCAGCTTGTTTCGCCGCCCTCAAAGCGCAGGGCAAAACCGCGCTGGTGCCGTACATCACGGCAGGCGACCCGCATCCGTCCATCACCGTGCCGTTGATGCACCGCATGGTCGAGGCCGGAGCCGACATTATCGAGCTGGGCGTGCCATTTTCCGACCCGATGGCGGATGGCCCCACCATCCAGTTGGCGCATGAGCGCGCGCTGGCGCATGGCGTCAGTTTGCGTGACATCCTCGGCATGGTGACGGAATTCCGCCAGACCAACCAGACTACCCCGGTGGTGCTGATGGGTTACCTCAACCCGATCGAAATCATGGGCTACGGGGCGTTCGCCAAGGCTGCGGAAGCCGCTGGCGTGGATGGCGCATTGACCGTGGACTTGCCGCCGGAAGAGGGCGCAGAGGCGTTGCCACTGTTCCGTCAGCACGGCATTGACCCGATTTTCCTGCTGTCGCCCACCACGCCTGCGGCGCGCATGAAAAGCGTGGCGGAAGCGGGCGGCGGTTTCGTCTATTACGTGTCGCTGAAGGGCGTGACCGGAGCCAGCACGCTGGATGTCGGCGTGGTCGCCGGACGCATCACGCAAATCCGTGAGCATACCAACCTGCCGTTGGGCGTCGGTTTTGGCATCAAGGATGCAGCAACCGCCGCCGCTGTCGCCAAAGTCGCTGACGCGGTGGTGGTTGGCAGCGCAGTGGTCAGGCTGGCGGAGGCGACGCCGGATGACCATGCCGCCATCATGAACGCCATCAGTCATTTGCTGGAATCCATGCGCGCCGCAATGGACGCCTGAAACAAGGGGTTAACGCCACATGAGCTGGTTTGAAAAACTGTTGCCATCGCGCATCCGCACCGACGCCACCACCACCGAGAAGAAATCCATTCCGGAAGGGTTATGGCACCAGTGTCCGTCCTGCCAGGCAGTCCTGTACCGGGCGGAGCTGGAACGCAATGGCGATGTCTGCCCCAAATGCAATCATCACATGCGCATCAATGCCCGCCGTCGCCTGGATATTTTCCTTGATCCCGAAGGGCGTGAGGAAATTGGCGCGAATGTCGCCCCGGCTGACATCCTCAAGTTCAAGGACACCAAGCGTTACAAGGATCGCCTGTTGGCGGCGCAGAAGGAAACCGGCGAAAAAGACGCCCTGATCGTGATGAAAGGCGCGGTGTTGGGGACGCCGATGGTGGTCGCCGCCTTTGATTTCCGCTTTATGGGCGGCTCCATGGGTTCGGTGGTCGGCGAACGCTTTGTGCGGGGTGCGGAAGCCGCCATGGCGCAGAAAATCCCGTATGTTTGCTTTGCCGCCAGCGGCGGGGCGCGGATGCAGGAGGCGCTGTTCTCGCTGATGCAGATGGCCAAGACCAGCGCGGTGTTGACGCGCATGAGCGACCGGGGTGTGCCGTTCATTTCCGTGCTGACCGACCCGACCATGGGCGGCGTTTCCGCCAGTTTCGCCATGTTGGGCGACATCCATATCGGTGAGCCGAAAGCCCTGATCGGCTTTGCCGGGCCACGGGTGATTGAACAGACCGTGCGGGAAAAACTGCCGGAAGGTTTCCAGCGCAGCGAGTTCCTGCAAGAAAAAGGCGCGATCGACATGATCGTGCACCGTAACCAGATGCGTGAAACCATTGCTGATTTGGCTTCCATCCTGTTGCACAAACCGAACCCTTCCCAACGTGACGAGCCGGTAGCTGCTTGAAAACACTTGATGACTGGTTGCGCTGGCAGGAGAACCTGTTCCTGTCAGCCATCAAACTGGGGTTGGGGCGCATTCGTCGCGTCGCCGGGAAAATGGGTTTGCTGCAATTGCCAGTTCCCGTGATCACAGTGGCTGGCACCAATGGCAAAGGTTCCACCTGCGCCATGCTGACCCAGATTTTGCGGGAGCAGGGCTATAAGGTCGGCGCTTACACCTCCCCCCACCTTCTGCGTTACAACGAACGCATCGCCGTCAATGGCAAACCCGCCAGCGATGCGGACATTTGCGCCGCCTTCAGCGCCATTGACAAGGCGCGCGGCAATACTGACCTGACCTATTTTGAATTCGGTACGCTGGCGGCGGCCTGGTGCTTCCTGCGGGCTGGCGTTGATGTGATGGTGCTGGAGGTTGGCCTTGGTGGGCGGTTGGACGCGGTGAACCTGTGGGACGCCGACGCGGCCATTATCACTGGCATCGGCATCGACCATGTGGAATGGCTGGGGAGCACCCGTGAAGCCATCGGGCGGGAAAAGGCAGGCATTATGCGTGCGGGCAAGCCGGTCATTTGTGGCGACCCGCAGCCGCCTGCCATTATTGCGGCGGAAGCCCGGCGAATCGGCGCAAGATTGTTGCAATACGGCGTGGATTTCACCGCAGAAGGCTTGCCCCAGCCTGCCTTGGCAGGGGATGTGCAATGGCGCAATGCCGCCTGTGTCGTGACCGCTTTGCAACAGGTGGCGGACAAGCTGCCAGTGACGCCCGCCGCCATCAGGGATGGCCTTGCGCATGTCAGCCTTACCGGACGATTGCAGCGTGTGCGCGTACAGCCGGAGGTCGTGCTGGATGTCGCCCATAATCCACAGGCGGCGGCGGAACTGGCGTGCTGGCTGAAAAAAAATCCGGTCGATGGCAAAACCTTTGCGATTTTTTCTATACTTGCGGATAAGGACATCGCCGGAGTCGTAACTATTATGGCGGACTGCATCGACGCATGGCATCTGGTCCCCCTGTCGGGAAGCAGGGCGATCGGGGGCAAAGCCCTTGAACACAAGATGCGGTCAGCCGGTTTGCAAGCGCCCATCCATGTTTATCCCGATTTTCAGTCTGTGTGGAAAGCCCTGCGCTTAAATGCAGGAAAAGGGGACAGGGTGGTTGTTTTTGGTTCTTTTCTGGTAGTATCCGGTATGCTGGAAATACTGGTTCCACCAGACGCCGGAGAGGCGTCCTTCCCCTGAATGCTAAAAGTTTTGAGTGTCATAATCACAGTCACGTATTAAAGGAGCAGTGAATCAAGATGGACAATAAGGCTACAACCAAACGCATGATCGGCGCAGTTGTTCTGGTGCTGGTCGCCGCGTTGTTACTGGCATGGTTGCTGAAAGGCAAAAACCGTGATGGTCAGCAGGATCTGGCGATGAACCAGACAGCCGAAACCAAACCCATCCTGGGGTTCCCTGGGGTTGGCGGCGATGAGAAGCCCAGCGTGGTGGGCGAAGACCAGACGGCGGCTGCCCCAAGCCAACAACCTGGTGCTGATGGGGCTGTCGCGCCGCAGCAGGATACAGGGGCCGCGCCGTCGACTACGGCTCAGGGCGGTGCCGTTATTCCTGGCGTTGAAGTGAAAATGCCAGAAACTGTCCCCAACACGACAGGCTTAAGTGTCCGTCCGGGTGGTGGTGAAGTGCGTGACTTGGTTGACACCGATGGCAAAGTCAAAGAAGGCAAGGGCAGTATGGGCGCAGGCGATGCCAAGCCGGTTGATGTGGGTGCAGGTCAGGAAACCACTGACAGTACGGGCAAAAAACCAACAGATGAAGGCCATCAACAGGCTGCGGCCAGCCAGCCTCCGGCAAGTGGAAGTTCCGCTTCCCAACAAGACAAGCCAGTGAGCAGCGCGCCAGCTGAGAAAAAATCGTCTGGCACCAGTTCTAAGGTCGTGTTGGTGAACGAGAAGCCGGTGCCTAAGTCACAGTCTGAAGAAAGCGCCAAAGCTAAAGCCGCTGCTGAAAAGGCTGCCGCCGAAAAGGCCGCTGCCGCTAAAGAAGCCGCCGCTAAGGCCGCCGCTGAAAAGGCTGCTGCCGAAAAATCCAAAGCATTGGCTGCTGCGGGTGCAACTGCAACGGGTGCGGCTGCGGGTGCGGCTGCCAGTGGTGATTTCGCAATCCAGGTTATCGCCAGTTCCGACAAGGCCAAGGCCGATGCAATTGCTGGGCCACTCAAGGCGGATGGTTATAATGTGACCGTTGCGTCGGCCAGTGTCAGCGGCAAGACCGTATACCGCGTCAGTGTCGGCGGGTTTGCTGACAAGGCCGCTGCCGAAGCTGCGCAAGTCAAGATGAAATCTCGCTACAAGCAAAACCAAAATGTGCAAAGCAGTTTTGTGGTCAGCAATAAATAACCAATGACAGCAGAGATGTTGGATCTGGGCATTATTGTCTTGATCGTGTTATCAGCCATTATTGGCTTGATCAGGGGGTTCGTCAGGGAAGCGCTTTCCCTGGTGACGTGGGTGGCGGCCTTCGGCTTTGCGATGTTGTACGTAAAGCCGTTGTCCAGCCAACTGCCGTTCGCTGTGCAAAGCGAGGTCGTGCGCATGGGGATTGCGTTTGCGATCATTTTTTTCGGTGTATTGGTGATTGGTGCCATTATCAACCATTTATTGAGCACGGCAGTGGCTTCGATTGGTTTGGGGGGTGTTGATCATTTGCTGGGCGGCGCGTTTGGCGTCTTGCGTGGCGGTTTGATCATTACTTTATTGGTGTTGTTAATGGGGTTGACCGCTTACCCGAAACAGGCTTGGTGGAAAGATTCGGCGCTGATGCCCTGGTTTGAGCACACTGCGGGTCTTGTCAAGGAGATGATTCCACAGGATTTCTCCAGTTATCTTGACCGTCCTGGCGATGCTCCGGCCCAGTAAGCGGTGACAGGGGCAGGTTCCGTGGGACAGTTTGCAGCCATGCATATATCGTGCATGGCTGTTTTGTTTTTACGGGGTTAGAATATGACGTTTTCGTTTCGCGTGAAGGCTTGTTATGTGCGGAATTATTGGGATTATTGCTCACGAGCCGGTTAATCAGGCGCTTTATGATGGATTGACCGTGTTACAGCATCGTGGACAGGACGCGGCAGGGATTGTCACCAGCGATGGGAGGAAACTCTACCTGCGGCGTGAAAATGGGCTGGTCAAGGATGTTTTCCAGGAGCGGCACATGGGCATGCTACAGGGGAACATGGGGGTGGGGCATGTGCGCTATCCAACAGCGGGTTCCTCTTCCTCCGCCGAGGCCCAGCCTTTTTATGTCAACAGCCCTTATGGCATTTCCATGGCGCATAACGGCAATCTGACCAACGCCCGCATCCTGAAAAAGGAGTTGTACCAGCAGGATCGCCGACAGATCAACACCGAATCCGACTCCGAAATCCTGCTGAATGTGTTTGCACAGGAGTTGTTGCGCCAGAATGCCCTGCGTGTGACGCCGGATGACATTTTCGCCGCCGTTGCGGGCGTGCATAAGCGTTGCAAGGGCGCGTATGCGGTGGTCGCCATGCTGACGCGGGATGGGCTGGTCGGGTTCCGTGACCCGCATGGCATCCGTCCGCTGGTGTATGGTGTGCGTGAAGGCGCGCAGGGCAAGGAGTTCATGTTGGCCTCCGAAAGCGTGGCGTTGGATGCGCAGGGCTACCGGCTGGTGCGTGACATTGAGCCTGGTGAGGCGATTTTCATCCGTCCGGATGGCCAAGTGTTTACCCGTCAATGCGCGGAAAACCCCCGCTATACCACCTGCATCTTTGAGTACGTCTATTTTGCCCGCCCCGACTCCATTATCGACAATGTGTTCGTCCACAAGGCACGGATGCGCATGGGGCGCAAGCTGGCGGAATATGTTGAGCATTCCTGGCCGGATCATGACATCGACGTGGTGATCCCGATTCCTGACACCAGCCGCACGTCGGCGCTGGAAATGGCCTACACGCTTGGCGTTCCCTACCGTGAAGGTTTCATCAAAAACCGCTATATCGGCCGCACCTTCATCATGCCGGGGCAGGCCAAGCGCAAGAAATCGGTGCGCCAGAAGCTGAATCCGCTGGCGCTGGAGTTCAAGGGCAAGAATGTCATGTTGGTGGATGATTCCATTGTGCGGGGAACAACGTCGGGTGAAATTGTGCAGATGGCGCGCGACGCAGGGGCGAGAAAGGTGTATTTTGCTTCAGCATCGCCGCCGATCAAGTTTCCGAACATCTATGGCATCGATATGCCTGCGGCCAAGGAACTTATCGCCCACGGGCGCACCGAAGAGGAGGTGGCGGAGGCCATCGGCGTTGACCGTTTGGTATATTTGCCGTTGGATGATCTGGTTGAAGCGGTCAGCAAAGGCAATGCCCGCTTGAGGGCGTTCGATTGTTCCGTGTTTACGGGCAGTTATGCAACTGGGGAAAACGGTGATTATTTCACTGAATTAGAGGCTTTACGCAATGATGAAGAAAAAACAAAACGTGAACAGGATATGGCTGCCATCGATATTTGCGATAGCGCTTAGTGGCGGATGCAATGCTGCGGACCCGTTGAATGCAGGCAGTGGGATGGAGCCTTTGCCATTGCCGCCGCAGGCCGCCCCGCCCGCAATGGCCGGTGCCAATCAGGGGGCAAATGTGGATTTCATCGCCAAGGATCTGGCGCAACGTTTTCCAGGCTACCATACCGACAGGTTTTTGCTGGTTGATGCGACCGCCCAAAAAATGCAGTTGATTGAGAATGGCCGGGTTAGTGGTGAGTGGGTCATCTCAACCGCACTGAAAGGCTTGGGGAGCCGCAAGGGCAGCGACCAGACGCCGACCGGCGTCCACCGTATCGCCCAAAAAATCGGTGAAGGGGCCCCACTGGGCGCTATTTTCAAGGCGCGCCAGAATACTGGGCGTATTGCGACCATCCTGACCGGCCCCGATCAGGACAGCACAGAAGATAATGTCACAACCCGCATCCTGTGGCTGGATGGCATGGAGCCGGGTGTCAATCAGGGGGGGAGTGTTGACTCCCACGAACGCTATATTTACATCCATGGCACAGACGAGGAAGGCAAATTGGGGCGGCCTGCGTCGCACGGCTGCATCCGCATGCGCAACCGGGATGTCATGGAATTGTTTGACCGGGTCGATGAAAATACTTTAGTGGTGGTCGTCGCCCAAAAACGATAAGGAAATTGGTTTTGGACAACAGCATCTGGGAATTTGAAACACTGGCGATCCGTGCAGGCCATGTCCGCACCCTTGAAGGCGAACATTCGGAAGCCATTTTTCCGACTTCAAGTTTTGTGTTCAGCAGTGCGGCGGAGGCGGCGGCGCGTTTCAATGGCAGTGCGCCGGGCAATGTGTACGCCCGTTTCACCAACCCGACCGTGCGCTACTTCCAGGAGCGGCTGGCGGCGTTGGAGGGCGGGGAAAGTTGTGTGGCGACGGCCTCCGGCATGTCGGCGATCCTGGCGGTTATGCTGGGGTTGCTGAAGGCGGGCGATCATGTGGTGTGTTCGCGTTCCGTGTTTGGTACGACCACCTTGTTGCTGCAAAACTGTATTGGCAAGTTCGGGGTGGAGACTTCCTTTGTTGAGCTGTCGGATCTGGCTGCTTGGGAGGCTGCGTTACAGCCGAACACCCGCTTGTTGTTTGCTGAAACGCCCGCCAATCCGTTGACTGAGTTGGTGGACATCCGCGCGTTGGCGGAAATCGCCCATCGGCATGGCAGCCTGCTGGTGATCGACAATTGTTTATGTACGCCCGCTTTGCAGCGTCCGTTGGAGCTGGGTGCTGATATTGTGGTGCATTCCGCCACCAAGTATCTGGATGGGCAGGGCAGGGCTTTGGGCGGTGCTGTTGTGGGCGATCAGGAACGGGTCGGCAAGGATGTCTACACCGTCTTGCGTAATGGTGGCGTCAGCATGAGCCCGTTTAACGCCTGGGTGTTCCTCAAGGGGCTGGAAACGCTTTCCCTGCGCATGAAGGTTCATTGCGACAATGCCATGCAGCTCGCACATTGGTTAGAAGTTCATCCGGCGGTGGAGCGGGTTTTTTATCCGGGGCTGGCGTCCCACCCTCAGCATGAGCTGGCCAAGCAGCAACAAAGCGGGTTTGGCGGGATTGTTTCTTTCATCGTCCGGGGGGGGCAAGAGGCCGCCTGGAATGTAGTGGACTCCACCCGTATGCTGTCGATCACCGCCAATCTGGGCGATGCCAAAAGCACTATCACCCATCCGGCGACCACAACGCATGGCCGCTTGTCGGCGGAGCAAAAAGAGCAGGCGGGAATTGCGGAGGGTCTACTGCGGGTGTCGGTCGGGCTGGAAAATATCCAGGATATTCAACGTGACCTGATGCGGGGTCTGGGTGACGCCTGATCAGCAGGCAAGCGGAACTCGGTCAGGTTGAATTCGCGCCTGACTTCATTCAATTCCAGAAAGGTCTCCAGTTCAGCAGGAACCAGGGAAAAGCGGTATCCGCCGTCCTCTGGATAAGGGGCGGTATGGTCACATCGGCCTTCCATGATTTCACCCGGAATTTCGGTGAAGGCAAGGCATTCCCGGTCTGGATCGTCTTCCAGAAGATGCTGGCAGAAAGCGCATACGGGGGGGAGCAGGCAACTCATAATAGGCGACCTCTTGCACAATAAATTAAGCTGGTTAATTGTATAGCAATCCGTATCATCAAGAAAAATCCAATTACCTGAGTAATATCTTTAATAATTTGCTGTGGCTCTGTTCGGGGATATTCAGCAGGCAATAGCGGAATGCGCATACGGGGAAGCAGGCACTTCGGGAAACCTCCTTAAAATGTGATGGAGCCACCACTGACGGTATATTGCAACACGCTTGCGAGGCCTCGTGGCTCTATGCCGACCCGTTTGGCGGGGAGCGGGAAGCTGTTGTCAGGGGCAACACTGCACACTTGGTCACAGGCGGAGCAAACGTATAGGTTGCCGCCAAGATCCAGGTAATTTTCCACCAGATCCTCCAGCGGCGGGAATCCGGCAGCATGAATGCCGTGGGTATGGCCTTCATAAGCCCAGTAGCTGCCGTCGCCGATAAGAAAGACATGCGGGTTCATATCCATTGCGGCAGCGGAGCAGGCGGCAGCAAATGCCAGGGTGGCGCGTTTGCCGCCGTCTTCCTTGCCGGAGGTCAGAACTACAACGTAGTGGCGGTTGTTGCCCGCTTCTAGTGAATATTGCGTGCCCATTTGGTGTCCCATCCATGTTTCAATACAATACATAGGAATAATGTTAGAGGATGGGCGGCGATTGGCAATGCTACTTTCGTATTGATGCCTAATCCTTGGTTGGCGTTTAGTGTTGGGTCAATCGCCATGTGCCGCCGCCTGTGCTTGCCTTGGTATAGCCCCATGTGCCTGTGAGGGTTTTGCCTTGGTGTTGGCTGGTAAGCTTGCCTTGCCCAAAGTAATCTTCCCCCCAACGCCAAGTGTATTCGAGATCATCACCATGCACTTTACCTTCCAAGGTGGCAGAACCAAGCCCTACGGTATAGGTGCCGGTGACGGTATCGCCATTTCGGGTCAAGACCATTTTGGTGTCCAGCCCCACCGCTTTGGCGTCTATCCACTGGCCTGTAAATATGCCGCTGAAGATGGCCGCAGCAGCCGAAGTTTCACCGGGTAATGTTGCCAATTCGCCTAGCCGCCGGGGTTGTAACATATCCACATGGGTCGAAAGCCCGATTTTTCGCAAGGAAGCCTGCACGCCTTGATCACCAAGCAATTGGCTGACTGTTGTCAGTTCAGAGCTGGCCGTCTCCAATGCCGATAGGGCTTGCTTGGGCTGGGCTGAACCGGCGGCGAAACGTCCGGCATTTTGTTTGATGCTTTCGGCGATGGCTTTGATGCGCTCTGGGTTAAGGGGGTGTGTGCGGTTGGCTTGCATTTTGTTGAAGTCCTGGTCTCCGACGAACGGTTCAAAATGTGCCGTCACCAGAAAATAGACGCTTGCCCCGGTTGGCACCGCCCCCATTTGCCGCATGATTTCCAGGGCAAAGGCATCCGCGTCCTGCTCCTGCCGTTTGGACTCGGCGGTGGAGCTGGCATCATACCCGGCATGTTGATGGTAAATATGCCCCAGTTCGTGACCCAAAATGAAGACGATCATTGAATTGAATAGCCGTTGGAAACTTGCTTTCACAACAGGGTCATCCAAAGCATTGGCGGGGATGCCGAGCGCCTCAAGTGGTGTATGGGAAACGTCCCTTAATTGATCAGGCCACTGGTATTTGACCATACACAGGTAATCGGTGATGGTTTGCAGGCCATAGCCTTTGGTGTTTAACCAAGCATAAGCAATGGCAATATCCCGTAGGAACCTGATGCTGAAAACCGGCAGAATCACCCGTTTTTCTTTAGAGAGGGAATAAGCGTTGACAGGCGTTGTGTTGACAGATGTTTTTTTGCCAAGTAAGGGGAGCTGGGGGAACTCTATACGGACACCAGACAAAAGGTTGCGTTGTTGGGTGGTGAGGATGCTGGGGATGTCTTCCATCAGGATCGTTTGGATATCCGGTGTGGAACGCCTGCTTGTCTGTTCCAGGGCTGTTTTGTCATAAAAGCCTTCCCAAGAATTTTTGGGGGCATCGTCGGACATGATTGCTGTGGTTGCCATTGCCGAGGCCGTGATAAGCGTGGCCCAATTCACCCGTGTCATTGTGTTGCCTCGCTGCCATTATGATAAATGTCTGCTGCTTCCTTCAGCTTATCGTTGGGTGGCGGGGTTGAGGCACCGCTTTTGACCCAGGTTTCAAAGGCTGAGAATTCTCCCCATGAAGTTTGCCAAACTGTCTGTAATATCTTGCGTTTGCTGTAATCAATTGCAACTTCCAGGTCTTTACGGTCATTTTCATGTAAATCAGGTTTCAGGGCGTCTGCCAAGTTACTGTTCAGGGTATAAATTTGTGTCCGTGCTTCGGCCATCAGCCGCTCTTGTTCTGAAGCGGTGCTTGGTGTCCCGAGCGCCATCCCGCGTATTTCTTGCGTTTTGTTTACCGTGGTGATGTTGCCTGCGGAGTCCTGGGTCACTTTGGATTCGTGTGATAACTTTTCGACTTTGCTGAAGAGGGATGCCCCTACAATCATCGCCCCAAATAACGCAAAGAATACACCTGGCCCGATACGGCTCAGGTAGATGCTCACATCGCCAGGCAGGATCACTTTCCCTGAGCTGTTTGTTTGTATAGGCAGTTCAAGAAACAGGTGATAACCAAGGTAAATGGAAAATCCACCAATGATTACGCCCAGTATCCGTTCCACTAACCGTAAAATAAACTCTTCCATAACGCCTCGAATATCAAATGTTCATTAAGAAATTCGCCCAGAAAAATGGCTTTACTATTGGACTGTTGAGGGAATAGAAATCCCTTTTTCTGCCATTCTGTCTTCAAAATAACGGCTATTGCTCCTAGGTTCATTAATGGGGTCAGTGTTGGCTGTTTCAGTGGCGGGTCTTTTTTCCTTTGAGTCGCTAAAAATCAATATGATCAGTAATAATACGCCTGTTGCTATCCAATAAGGTTTTGGTATGTTGTTCATGGTATGAAATCCTTTCTTGGTTTAGAAATGACCTCTGTATACGAAAAAACTTATTTTGGCTCTTTAACGAATTGCATTTTATAATGAAATTGTCAGTTTTTAATTATTCGAAATAAATGAATTGCCAGGGAGCGAATTTTTTACCGTGTACAGAGGTCGTGTACAAAAAAACAAAAGCAGTGCTTATGCCTTAACGACAGAAATTTCCAACTCATCACTTAATGGTGTTGCGCCTGCTTTATGTTTTGCGTTTGCATTATAGCCGTTATGTATGGCTTCTATGAAAATAGCTGCAATTGTCGCAAATGCAGCAATTGATATAATCGCTAAAACAATGGCAATTGTTATCGTTATAGGTTCAACCATTGGCTCAATTGGTGCTGCGGGGGAGCTTTCTGCTCCTGGCATATCATCCGCTTCAACTGTGGAGGCATCTGCCAATGGGATAAAACGGTCATTTGCGAGTCGTTTAATGGTGCTGAATAAATTCCGTGCATCATGTCCCCCAAGGATCAACTTAAAGTTATCACCTTGCTTGATTGCATCTAATGCTTGGCCTATCCAGTTATTGCTGCCAACTTCAATAGGTATAATTTCGACATTTCCTGTATATACTCGCAAAGTATATTTAATATTGCCAAATGGGAGGAACCACCATTTGACATTTACGTTTTGGTCACCTGTCGCACCTCGTTTTGGACTGGATTTAACTTCGTATCCCCCTAAGTTTTCAGACGCAGAGATGGCATAACGCACATATTTCGTGTCAGCAGGTATTGTGAATTTGTGTTTGTCTGTCCCTTGAGCTGAATCTGGTATCCAGTCATCATCACCATCAGAATGTGATTTGGTTTTTTTGTATATTAATTGCTGTGCCATTTTAATGTTCCTTGTGGAATTTTTAGAACTTGCAAAGTTTTAGTCGTTGGATATTTATGCTAAAACCTATTTGCAGTGTTCATGGTTGAAAATCATAAATATTCGTCTCTTTCCTTTTGTGAAGACATTTAAACTGTTTGGTATGTGAAAACGGAAGTGCTTTTAATTTGGCATCATCCCATTATGTCAGGATGCCAAAGTATCAGTTTGGAAGCATGTAGGCGTGGCAATCCACGCCAAAATATTTGCCTTTTGTCCACGCCCATATGGAACAATTCTTTGGTATGCCAACAGCATCCCCTCCATTTCTTCCTTTGACATCGCCATTAGGTTGCACAATCCATGTGGAACGGTTGGCAGGGTCGCCAAATTTTTCAATATTTCCATTAAATTCAGTTGTTTGATTGTCGGATGAAGTTACGCTTCCCGTGACTTCAGCATTTACGATGTCCGCGTTGATAACGGAATAGTTGGCGGCAATGCCTTTATTGCCTTCAAGCAAATAAATGCCAGCCACGCCTGTTGCGGAGGGCGCAGTAAATGTTGTTTGTGAACCGTCAGGCATTTCAAGCGTGCCGCTGATGTTGTTATCGTTTACCGTTGCATGTACGGTTTTGCCAGTGGCGGACATTGCATGTAACTCATTGCCTGTCAGGTAGCCATAATACCAAGCAGATTGTGCAACGCCATCACAAATATAAACTAGGGCGTCAATATTGCCGATGTCATTTGTTTGTAGGCCGGTATTGATGGCAATTGCTGTTTCATCCGTATCAGTCATGCCGACAAATGTGTTATATAAGGCTTGTGTGCCCGGATTGTTGCATTGTGTTTCTTCCGCACCGATTACTGGCGGTAGCGCCAATAGTGTCGCCATAATGAGTGGTGAAGCAGTGCGAAGCAATGATGGCTTGTTGAAAAATAACTTTGAAAATGAACTCATAATCCTATACTCCTTGTAGTTAAAGATTTCCTGGCTTAATGATGGTGTTAAGTGGAAAGGTTTTTAAATCTTTGGTGACTGCGCTTAAGTGCTAAGAATAATGCAATCGGCAATGCCGTCAATTCGACTTTAGTATTGCTTGGCGTTATTCTTGATGTTTTATTATGTCCCGCAATTTGGGTCTATTGCAGCTGCCGCTGCTATATTGGCAGTTCTTTGATTGGTTGGGGGATTACATTCATTACCATTGTCTTCTCCACCCCCACTGTCGCCTGTAGTGGAGTTTGTAATGGATTCCAATGATATGAACGTTGTTCCGGCTTCCACAATTGCGCCATTTTCGGCAATGACTTCGTAGCCAATCGTGTCGGGAAGGAAGTTCTTGGTGAAATAAATTAACTCGTCATAATGGGAAGTTGTAAACCTGCCGATAATCCCATTGGTGGGCGGTGTTGTAATCCTGAAGGAAAATGTGCCTCCGCCCGGAAGTTTTGAGCAGGCGACCCCATACGTGTCCTGATGCGGCGAAAATTCAGGGAAAGAGGAACGGCACTCGGCTGCTATTGCAAAGGTGGGTGAAAAGCCAATAAAAATGACCATCGCTGCCTGTAAATGATGGGCATAATGATTTTGATGGGCGTGCATAGTAAAACTCCTTTTAAAATCATCGGGTGACTTCAAGTATGAAAATAATGTATATGGCGGCGGCGTCAATTCGACTTTCGTATTATTGGATGCGATCTGCCATGATTTAAGATGCAGGTATCCGCCCGCCTCAGGCATCGTGTAAGGAACCCTGATTATGGCCACTCCCGTCGCCCATTCCCTGCCCATTCACCTCGAGCAGGTCAAGCTTCTCTACCGCAACCTGAATGTCGCCATCCCCGGCAACCTGTTTGTGCTGGCAGGCATCATCTGGGTGGCGTGGCCAGAGGCAGGCAAATTGCAAGGGTGGCTATGGGGATTGGCGGCATTGGTGCTGTTGCTGCGGTCTGTGGACAAATACCGTTTCGGGTTGGCATTGGGCAGACCAGACATCAATATTGTTTGTTGGGAACGGCGTTTTATTCTCGGCACGGGTCTGACCGGAACGCTGTGGGGGTTGATTTTTCAGGACTTGTTTACTTCCGGCAGGCCGGATGTCGCCCTGTTCGTGCTGTATTTTTACGGTGGTCTGGTCGCCTCCGCCAGCGCCACCAGTGCGGTGAGGTTCCCGGCATTTGCCGCTTTTACCGTGCCCATGACCCTGTTGCTGATGTTTCGCGCCCTGCAAGTGGGCGAAACCCTCTATACCGTGATGGGGTTGGCGTTTACGGTGTTCATCCTGGCCAGCAGTATGGTGGCGTTGACCTACAGCCGCATCATCCACGAATCCATCCGCTTGCGTTTCGAGAATTTGGATCTGATTGCCCGCCTGGGGCAGGAGAAGGCGACGGCGGAAAAAAACCAGCATATCGCGGAACAGGCGGTGCTGGCCAAGGACAAGTTTCTTGCCGCCGCCAGCCATGACCTGCGCCAGCCTTTGCATGCCCAGGGGTTGTATCTGGACGCCATCGAAACCTACCTCCAGCCGCGCGGGGTGGAGCATTTGCAGGCATTGCGCCGCACCAATGAGGCGTTGTCCAACCTGTTCAACAGCCTGTTGGATGTGTCGCGCCTGAATGCGGGGATTGTGGAAACACAGTTTGGCCATATCCGGTTGCATGACATTGTGTTGCCGCTACACGAGGAATTTAAGACCCGTGTGGCTGAAAAACAGCTCAACCTGAAGCTGGAGTGCTCCAATCCGGTGGTGTTTACTGATCCGTTGCTATTGGCACGAATCCTGCGCAACTTGTTGTCCAATGCCGTCCGCTATACCGAGCAGGGAGGCGTCGCGCTGACCTGTCAGCTTACTGGCAAGGATGCGGTCAAGGTGGCGGTCACTGATACCGGAATTGGCATCCCGACAAGTGAACAAGCGAATATTTTTGATGAGTATTACCAGCTTGCCAATCCGGAGCGTGACCGCAGCAAAGGTTTGGGCCTGGGGTTGGCGATTGTCAGGAAACTGGCGGATCTACTGGGCTTGCCTGTCACCTGTATTTCCCATCCTGGGGGAGGTTCCACGTTTGCGCTGGAAGTGCCGCTAGGTGACGCCAGTTTGCTGCAACCGGAGCTGCCAACCCATGTTGCGGCCAGCATTGCCGGGGTGAATGTGCTGGTGATTGACGATGAACAGGAAATTTTGCGCAGTATGGCCTGCTTGCTGGGCAGTTGGGGATGCGTGACCATGACGGCTGAATCTGCCCTTGAGGCGGTGGGGAAAATCACTCAGGTTGGTTTGCAGCCTGACTTGATGGTGGCGGATTACCGCCTGCGTGAAGGCCAGACCGGGGCGCAGGCGATTGAACTGGTGCGGCGGCATTGCCAGCGCGACATTCCGGCTGTGATCGTCACCGGGGACACCAGTGAAGAACGGTTGCGCGAAGCCAATTCCAGCGGCCTGTATTTGCTGCATAAGCCGGTCGCGCCTGGTAGGTTGAGGACGGTGCTGAACCAATTACTGAAGTAATTCTCAGCGGATGATTGAGGCTTTGATATTTTGTTTTCATCTCATACGATATGAATTAATGTGTACTAATATTCACAGCAGAGTCCGCCTGCAATGGCGCAGAGCAAGACCAGAAAGAAAAAGGGTATGTATGCAGACAGCCGTGGTGGTGGAGGATATTGCCGAAACAGGCACATGGCTCCGGCAGTTGCTGGAGGAGGCGTTTCCGGGCATCAGCGTCACGGTATGCCGGGAGTATCAGTCTGCGTTTGTCTGTCTGGCAGAGGGGGGCACAGAGTTGGCGCTGGTGGACATCAGCTTGCCGGATGGCAATGGCCTGGATTTGATCCCCGTCATTTTACAGGCTTCCCCGCAGGCGGTGGTGGTGGTGACGACGATCATGGATGATCAGGAGCATATCCTGACGGCGTTGCAGGCCGGGGCCAGCGGCTATCTGCTCAAGGATTTGCCGGAAGAACAGTTTGTCCGCAAATTGCGCGGCATTCTGCTGGGCGATCCGCCGTTGTCGCCCAAGGTGGCCCGCAAGGTGCTGCAATATTTCAATGGGGTTGGGCGTGAGGCCGCCGTCTCTAAACCTGTTGCTGAGTCAACGCCTGCGCCGCCTGATGCGGAAGGTTTGTCATCCCGCGAAACCGAAGTGCTGGTGTTGATCGGCAAGGGGTTGAGCCGACGGGAAGTGGGGGCTTTGCTGCATCTCTCCGACAATACCATCGCCACCCATGTGCGCAATGTCTACCGCAAGCTCAACATCTCCAGCCGGGCAGAGGCGGCTCTGGAAGCCTGCCGTTTGGGGCTGATCAGCACGGAGTTGTAGCGATGGGCGGCTGGCGGGAGAAACTTGCCTTACCGCCCGCTGGTGTTTTGTTGCTGACCTTGTTGTTCATCGCGTTGACCCAAGGCGCAGCGGTGTATGCCTTACTGCAACAACCGTGGACGGGGATCAGGGTAGAGCCTGATGCCGAGGCAGGCTTTTTGCGGGTTGTGTCGGTTAGCGCCAATTCGCCTGCCGAAGGCAAGATTCAGCTGGGTACCGTCCTCACCCAAATACAGGGTGGGGGTGAAGTTGTACCTCTGACCTCCAAGCATTTCCTCTTTTCTTTTTTGCACAAAAACAGGGCTGAATTTGAGGTGTATCTGCACTGGCAAGCAAAAGCCCATGCATTTCTGAGCGCGGGTACACCTGTGACTTTCATTGCGCTAGATGGCAAGAAATATGATTTGTTTCCACAGCTAAAAACGCCTGTGAGAGTAATACCTGCCTACTTTTGGCTATTTTTGTCGGTATTCTCTATTGTTTTATTGATAGGCACGTTTGTGTGGAGTTACAAGCCTAATCTAAGGGTGGCAACATTTTTCTTTATTGCCTGCCATTCATGTTACCTGTTTCTATTGATTGGAGTGACCAATGCGGCTAGGGAATTTTTTTTCCCCCTGCAAGTGGCTGAATGGCTTTTTGCATTAGAGTTGCTTTTTTTGAATATTTATGTCCCGTTCTTATTTATTATTATATCATCTTATCCGCACAAACTGATTGGTTTATTGGGGCAGTCTGTTTTCTTTTTTGCTTTCTCGTTTCATTCATTAAATTTTTATTTTTCTTGGTTTGATTATTCGCCGCATTATTTGTTTTTGCAGTCTGTCTTGTTATTTCCACTTACCGCGTGGGTCAACCAAACCCAAATAACAAGAAGCATCCATGACCCGGTCAACAAAATGGCGGCGCGGCTGATGCAGTTTTCAATATTGGTTCCTTTTTTCCTCGTTATTTTTGTTCACGTAATTCCCGTCATTTTAGGTAGTGATGCGATAATCAGTGGGCATCTTGCGCAAATATTTTTAATAGTGTCTTTTGTTGGGTTTGCTGTCGGCATTTTGCGCTTCCGCCTGTTTGAAGTGGAATATTGGTGGTTCAAGTCGTGGTTGTGGTTGTTGGGTGGTTGTCTGGTGGTGGTGATGGACATGCTGCTGATTGGTTTGCTGAATACGCCGCAATTGTATGCGCTGGGCTTGTCGGTGATGGTGACCGGCTTTCTGTACTTTCCGCTGCGGCAATGGCTGCTGGGCAAACTGATCCCAATGGAATCGCAAGCCTTGCAGGATTTTCTGCCGCAGTTCAGCGGCTCACTGGCGCGGGCTGATTCCCCACAGGCGTTCGAGCAAAGTTGGCAGGCCGTGTTGCAGGCGCGTTTTTCACCACAGCATCTTGCCCGGCAAGCTATCCCCATTACCCAGCCGGAATTGATGGAGAACGGCTTGCGCCTGCGTGTCCCAGCGTTGGCCGGTGGGGAGGCTTTCCAACTGACCGGCAAACACATGGCTTCGCGCCTGTTCAACAAGGCTGATATTAAGGCGGTGTCGGCTTTGCTGGATATTGCCCGCATGGCTTGCCGGGCGAGCGATGCCCGTGAGCAGGCGGTGCGGGAGGAACGCGAACGCTTGTTGCATGAGTTGCAGGCGACGGTGGGCGACAAGCTAGGCAAGCTGGCGGATAATTTGGCTAACCCATTGCACCGTAAGGCAACGGAAGACGCCTTGCAAACCTTGGAGAGCACCGTTCGGCTGACCTTGAGCGCCGAGCCGTTGGGATTGCAGGCTTGTTTGGCTCTTTGGCAGGCAGAGATCAGCCAGCGGGCGGCGCTGGCGGGCGCGCAACTGGATTGGCGGGCGGCGTTGTTTGAGGAGTACGCATTTCAACCTCAACAAGTGTTTGAACTGAGCCAGTTTTTGCATGAGGCGGTCAGCAATGCCCTCAAACATGCCCATCCGCCCCTGTTGAGCGTTTATTTTTCCCTTCAGGCAGGCTGTTTACAGGTCAGTGTCGGCAATGATGGCGAAATTTCTCCCCCAGGCAACTGGCGGGCGGGGACTGGCATGATGGGGATGGCAAGACGTCTCCAGCGCTTGAATGGCAGCCTGCAAACCCGTTATCAGGAGCAGCAGGGCAGGGTATGGCTGGATGCCTCCGTGCCGTTGATGGCTGGTGACGTGCCATGACGTTTGCAACCATGCATAGGCCAGAATGGGGGGTATCCCCTGCCCATGCCATCGTGGTGGTGTTGCTGTTCTGTGCTGGCGTGGCGGGATGGTCAACTTATTTGCTGACCCAGCAGCCTTGGATAGGTGTGCGGTTGGAGCCGGATGTGTTGTCAGGGGCTATGCGTGTCGCTGCCGTAGATGCGGCGTCGCCAGCGGTAGGGAGGGTGGAGGTTGGGCAAGTCATGGCGGCGTTGCAGGTGGATGACGCCCAGCCGCCTATCCCTTTGACGCCTGCTTTGTTTTTGTCGCCCTTTTTCAGCCCTACCCATGCGGATTATCAGGCTTACCTGCAACATCAAGGGGAAATGTTTGCTGCCTTAAGCGCCGGGCGTTCGGTGCGGCTGATCGATGCGGGAGGCAAGGCTTATTCACTGGCCGCCCAATCGCAGACGCCTTGGCGAGCCATTCCCGCCAGCTTTTGGGCTTTCTCCTTATTGTTTATGGTGATACCTGTCATCAGTGTGCTGGTTTGGAGTTATCAACCAAGAAAATTGGCGGCGGTGGCTTTGTTATTCGCCGGTATTGGACAGTATCTGTTTTATACCATTGGAATGCTTAACATTGGCAAGGAGTTGGCATATCGCGCAGAGCTTGCTGAGTGGCTGGCAATCAGCGAGCTTTTTTGCATGAATGTGTATACCCATGCGTTTACTTGGTTGTTTGCCTTTTATCCCCATGCCCTGTTGAGAAAAAGCTGGTTATATGGGTTTGCATTGTGGCAGTTGTTTTTTTTGCTGAACTTTCATTTCGGCTGGCTGGATTTTTATGGGCATAATTTTTTGTGGCCGTCTTTTTCCGCGTTTGTGTTCGCGGTGGTGTTAAGCCAAATGCAGATTGCCAGAAGCAGGCAATCCCCTGTGTTGAAGGTGACTGCGCGGATTATGCAGGCATCCATCCTGTTTCCATTTTTCCCCGTTATGCTGTTCTATGTGTTGCCATTGGTGTTGTATCGAGAGCCGCTCATTGGGGTTCAGGTGGTCAATGGTTTAGGGGTGGTGGTGTTTATTGGGCTGGCAATTGGCATTTTGCGTTACCGCTTGTTTGATGCGGAATATTGGTGGTTCAAGTCGTGGTTGTGGTTATTGGGCGGGGCGTTGGTTGTCCTGATTGATCTGGTGTTGGTGGGCGTGTTGCGTATGACCGGATGGTATTCATTGGGATTGTCCGTGCTGGTGGCGGGTTTCCTGTATTTTCCGTTGCGGCAATGGCTGTTGGGCAAGCTGATGCCGCTGGAAGGCCAATCGGTGCAGGATTTCCTGCCTGCGTTCAGCGCCCTGATGGGCGGCGCTGTGTCCCGGGATGGGTTTGAGCAATGCTGGCGGGAGGCTTTGCGCACCCGTTTCCAGCCACTGCATTTGACGGCGCAACCAACTGTCCTGCACAGCGCTGTGCTGGTGGACAATGGTTTGCATCTGGATGTGCCTGCTTTGTACGGGCATGGCAGCGTCCGCCTGACCGGCAGGCAAATGGGCAGCCGCTTGTTTGGCAAGGACAGCCTCAAAATGGTGGCGTCCCTGCTGGATATTGCCCACATTGCCAGCCATGCCAGTGAAATCCGCCAGCAACTCGTGCTGAAAGAGCGCACCCGCATTATGCACGACCTGCATGATACGGTTGGTGCCAAGCTGCTCACGCTGATCCACACCTTGCCTGAACGCAAGCACCAACAGGCGGCGCAGGAATCCCTGCAAATTTTGCGTGACATCATCAGCCTGACCTTGCAAAAAACGCCTGTCCTGTTGGGGGACTACTTGGCGGATTGGCGGGCGGAGGTTATGGAACGCGCCGAAGCCGCTAATGTACAAGTGGTCTGGCAGGCTGATCCCATGCTGGAAGGGCTGGAATTGAGGCCTGCGCAACTTGTTGAGCTATTGCTGTTTTTCCGTGAAGCCTTGGCGGCGTTGTTTGCCGATGCGGCGCTGGCTCGGCTGGAAATTCATTTCATACGCCAGGATGGGCAATTGACTGCACATATTTCCAACCCTGCCAGCCTACCGATGACCAGGGCGTGCTCGCTGTGCTTCACCTGAACGGGTGAGGTTGATCTTGTTGGCCGGTACTATAATGGGCTGAAAAAATAATACGGGTTAAAAAGAGGGACAGTTGAGGCATAGGAGTATACAGCATGAATATTTTGATCCTGGATGATCACCCTTTGTTTGCTGATGCCATGCGACAGGTCTTATTGCGCCTTGAAAATCATGTGGTTGTCCAGGCGGCTGGCAATGTGGAGGGAGCCTTGGCTTTTATTGATGCCGGTAAAACATTCGACCTGATTTTGCTGGATTTGAAATTGCCGGGGCTGGATGGATTCGCTTTTATGCGAGTTTTGCAGGAGCGGTTGGTGACTTCGCCACTGATCGTGGTTTCAGCGTCTGAGGATGGTGCCGAGGTGAGGAAGGCATTGGCGGCGGGGGCAATGGGCTACATCCATAAATCTTCGGATATCAAGGCCATTCTCCATACAATTCATCAGGTGATGGCAGGCAATATTTGTTGTTCAGCGGCCAATTTGGCGGATTCAATCCGTTTCCCCGCACGGCCTGGCTCACAGGCATCCCCTGCCAGTGTTGGCATCAGCAATCGGCAGTTCGATATTTTACAACTGATGGAGAAGGGATTGTCCAACAAGGCAATTGCGGACAAATTGAATATTGCTGAGTCTACCGTCAAGGCGCATGTGTCGCGCTTGATCGAAGCATTGGTGGTTCATAACCGTCTTGCCTGTGTGATGGAAGCCCAGCGATTGGGGATACTGTAGGTCAGGCAGCAGAATGGTATTGTCTTCCCAGTTCATGCACCGCATCCACCAGGACGCCCACATTTTCCGGGTTGATATGCTGGTGGATGCCATGCCCCAGATTGAACACATGCCCGGAACCCTGGCCGAAACTTGCTAAAATATCAGCCACTTGCTGGCGGATCACCTCTGGTGACGCGTACAGGACACAAGGGTCCATATTGCCTTGTAACGTCACTTTGTCGCCAACGCGGCGGCGGGCTTCCGCAATGTTGACCGTCCAGTCCAGTCCCAGTGCATCACAGCCGGTATCCGCCATGGATTCCAGCCATTGCGAGCCGCCTTTGGTGAATAAAATGACAGGAACGCGGCGGCCTTCGCTTTCACGCTGCACGCCATCCACAATTTTCTGCATGTAGTGCAGGGAAAATTCGCGGTAGGTGGAAGGGGTAAGTGTTCCACCCCAGGTGTCAAACACCATCACAGCCTGTGCGCCCGCCGCAATTTGTGCATTCAGGTAGAGGACGATGCTGTCGGCCAGTTTGTCCAGCAGCAAATGCAAGGCGGCAGGATTGTCATACAGCATCCCCTTGATTTTGGCGAATTCCTTGCTGGAGCCGCCTTCCACCATGTAGGTGGCGAGCGTCCAGGGGCTGCCAGTGAAGCCGATCAGGGGAACCCGCCCATCCAGTTCGCGGCGAATGACGCGCACTGCATCCATGACATAACGCAATTCGTCTTCAGGGTCAGGGATGCAAATCTTTTCAATGTCTGCCGGTGTTTTGACAGGCTTGCTGAAGCGCGGGCCTTCGCCTTCTGAGAAATACAGGCCCAATCCCATGGCATCAGGTACGGTCAGGATGTCTGAAAACAGGATGGCGGCGTCCAGCGCATAACGTTCAAGCGGTTGCAGGGTGACTTCACAAGCAAGTTCAGGGTTCTTGCACAAATCCATGAAGCTGCCTGCTTGCTGGCGGGTGGCGCGGTATTCGGGCAGGTAACGGCCTGCCTGACGCATAATCCAGATGGGGGTGGTGTCAACCGGCTGCCTCAGGAGTGCGCGCAGGAAACGGTCGTTTTTGAGTTCGGTCATGTTGACACTCCTGAGAGCGTGGGGATTGGCTGTTTTATCCGTTGATGCGGGATTTGATCAAATTGCTTAACTGACCCATGTCGGTGCGTCCTTGCACTTTGGGCTTAAGCCAGTTCATGACCTTACCCATGTCGCGCATGGATGCTGCGCCGGTTTCGTTAATGGCCTGCCCGATCAAATCCGCCAGTTCGTTGTCGTTGAGCGGTTGGGGCAAATAAGCCTGAATGACGCCCAGTTCAAACTCTTCCTGGCTGACAAGGTCATCGCGGCCTGCATCGGAATATTGGCGGATGGATTCACGGCGTTGCTTGGTCATCTTGTCCAGCACGACCAGAATGGCCGCCTCATCCAGCTCGCTACGGGTGTCCACTTCCTGCTGCTTGATGGCGGCCAGAATCAGGCGGATAACACCAAGCCGCGCCTTGTCCTGCGCGCGCATGGCGATTTTCATGTCTTCGGTGATCTGTGCCTTGAGGCTCATGTCAGGTCTGGAGGGTTTTGCAGGTGATCAGTACAGGCGAACGCGGCGGTTCAGGTCGCGGGAAATGCGCTTGAGGTTGCGTTTGACAGCGGCGGCGCGCATACGCTTACGTACAGAAGTCGGTTTTTCGTAGAACTCACGGCTGCGCACTTCAGCAACCACGCCAGCTTTTTCACAAGTGCGCTTGAAACGGCGCAGGGCGACTTCGAAAGGTTCGGTATCACGTACTTTTACACTTGGCATAAAAACTCTGTCTCAAATCCACAAATTGAGTAAAACGCGGGATTATACCTGCCTGTCCGCCAAATGCAAAAACATTCATGCCGTTTCTTCATTTTCCCCGATGAATTCACCATAAAGGATCAGGGAGTGGTCTTTGATCCGGAAATTGTGCTTGCGGGCGAGCTCGCGTTGACGCTGCTCAATGACCTCATCGTAGAACTCGACCACTCTGCCGGTTCTCATGCATACCATATGGTCGTGGTGTTCTTCGCTGGCGAGTTCGAACACCGCTTGCCCGCCTTCGAAGTGGTGGCGGTTGACCAGCCCGGCGGCTTCAAACTGGGTCAGCACCCGGTAAACAGTGGCAAGACCGATTTCCTCTCCATTGGTCAGCAAAGATTTGTAGATGTCCTCTGCGCTTAGGTGATGTTCAGAAGAATGACTCAACAAATCGAGGATTTTGACCCGTGGCTGAGTAATCTTTAATCCGGCGCGTTTAATATCCTGCTCTTCCACCCTGCACTCTCCATCCTGAATAGTCTATTATGTTGCCCATGTTTACTTTGGACAAATAAAGATTAACATGATAAAGCCTATCATTTCACTTACCCTCGCCGCTGCTATGCTGTTGGGTGGCTGCAATACTTACAAAATGGAAATCCAGCAGGGCAACTACATTACCCGTGAAGAATTGGCGATGGTGCGTCCTGGCATGAGTGAAGCGCAAGTGAAAGACATTTTGGGCACGCCGCTAATGGTGGACGATTTCCACAAGAACCGTTGGGATTATGTGTTTTATCTGCATGCGCCGGGTGAGCCGGTAAAACGCAACAGTGCGACGGTGTTTTTCCAGAATGGAATTGTGCGCGACATCCGTACAGATGTCGCGGCGGCGGCCAGCAAATAACCGAGCTTTACAGCCATTTCAACAGGTAATAAATGTACTGGCCTTCCGATGATTTGGATGGGCCGTGCAGGATGGCGGGAAAACGTTTGTCATCCGCCAGGGCGGCTCCGACAGCTTCTGTTTCCGTCGGATAAGGGGTGATGCAGCTGGCGGGGAAACGGTGGCGGCCAGCCTTGAATTTCGGCATGTAAACGGTGGCGTAGACGGGTTGGGAAACACCTTCACCAGAAGGGTCGGGCGGCACCATGCCGTGCATCAGGCGCTTTCCCCTTCATTGGCTTCGCCGCCACCTTTTTTCATGCGCTTGCCTTCGGCGGCGCGTTGTTTGCGCACCGCTTTGGGGTCAGCAATCAGTGGCCGGTAAATTTCGATGCGGTCACGCTCGCGCAGCGGGGTGTCCAACTTGGCCAGCTTGCCGAAAACGCCTGCTTCCAGTGTGTCGATATTCAGCTCCGGATAGCGTTCCAGGATGCCGGAAGTGTGAATGCCATCACGGATGCTGGCACCCATGGGAACCTGTGTGTCCAGCAGCAATTGCTCGTGCGGCAAGGCGTAAATCACCTCAATCCGGATGGTGTCAGGGTTTGCCATACACTTTCCTTGCCCGCTCAACAAAAGAATCCACCAGCGTATTGGCGACTTGGTTGAAGACTGGGCCCACCACCATGCTGAGGATTTTGTTGGAAAACTCGAAATCAAGATCCAGCGACACCTTGCAGGCGTCCGCTTTCAACTCGTCAAAACGCCAGAAGCCATGCAAATGCCGGAATGGCCCATCCACCAGACGCATTTCGATGGTCTTGTTCTTTTGCAAACGGTTGAGTGTGGTGAATTGCTTGTTCACCGCGCCCTTGGCGATTTCAATGCTGGCCTTGACTTCATCGGCGTCACGCGCATGTTCCACCGCGCTCCTGCACCAAGGCAGGAACTGCGGGTAAAGCGGGATGCCATCAACCAATTGGTACATTTGCTCCGAGCTGTAAGGGACTAGCGCGCTGCGGTTGATGTGCGTCATGAATTGATCAGTGCGCGGGGGCTGCTGGGGCAGCTGGTGTGCTACCAGATGGTGCTGGAGCAGGGGCTGATGGCGCAGGCACAGGAGAAGAACCTGCTGCCGGTTTTCCACCCGGAGGGGCTGCTGTGGTGGGTTCAAAAACAGCAAAGCCTTCAGGGATGGCAAAGTCAGCATCATTCAGCGCATCTTTCGACAGGTTGCTCAATTCACTGCGGGGGCCTTCTGGCAATGCCTGGATGCGCAAGGCCAAACCGTCCTTGTGCAGGCTGGCGGAGCCTTCCGCCGGAGGGGTCACGCCCTGCGCCTTGGTGGACTCAGCGGCGACGCTGTCCATGAATTCAAACATGGTGACCAGCATTTTGTGGTCGGTGGCGTCCATGGCATCACTGCCCGCAATGCAGACATCACGCACAGGTTGGTCGTCGGCCTTGATGGTGGAAATTGCGCACTCCATGCCCTGAATGGTTTCCTTGCGGTCGGTTTTGTCGATCTTGATGGCAGGTGGTGGCGCTTTGAGCGCTTCATCCGTTTGTTTCATGCGCTCTTCAAACATTTTGCGCTGGTCTTCCGGCATGGAAGCCATTTGCTTTTTCAGCCCTTCCTTGTACTGATTGTGCATCTCCGTCACTTTGGTCATGCGCTCGCGCACTTTGTCCGGGGTGGTTTCAATGTACTGTTTGGTCTTGGTGTTGATGGTGTACAGGGTTTTCTTGCTGTCATCGTACAGGGAGTAAATGTCACTGCCGACTTCACCCATGCGCACTTTCCCGCCATGAATTTGGATCACGGTTTGCCGATCCTGCGGGGCGAAGCCTGTGTCGGTGTAGGTCAGCTTGGTGTCTGCGTTGGCGACGCCAACGAGGCTGGTGGAAAGGGCGGTGATCAGGCAGAGTGATAAAGAATTAATGTGCATTGCGAGCTCCTCATGTGGGCGTCATTCTTTCTGCGTTTTGGGCATCCTGCTAACGTGGGCGTCAGATGACATGCATGAATTTGACTGTAGGACAAAGTGTTGCGATTTTCTTATGAGTGGCCAAGCTGCGCCTGAACCCTCTCTAACGGTAAACGTTCGTTGATGCGAACTGTTACATAAGGTTCGTCATCCTGCAATGCTTTATAGCAGCTTAATTGCTTGTGCAGCACAGCAATATCAGCGTCTGAGGCATCATTGTCCATGCGCTGGCGGCGGGCAATATTGGCTTCCATTTGGGCCGGGGTGGCCTCGAAATGCAGGATCAGGAATGCGGCCTGATGTTGCCGGGCCAATTGCTGGAAACGCTGGCGTTGTTCCGCTTGCAGGAAGGTGGCGTCCACCACCGCGCAATGGCCGCTTTGCAGCGCCAAACTGCTGAGTCCGGCCAGCCTGTCATACGTGCGCAGGGTCATGTCAGCGGTGTAAATGCCTTGATCCAGACCGTCCGGCTGGCGGTCATCCGCCTGCATGCCTGCCAGCCGTTTGCGTTCCACATCCGAACGGATCTGGATGAAGCCCAGTTGTTCGGCCAGCGTGGCGCAACCCCAGGATTTGCCAGAGCCGCTCAAGCCGTGGGTGATGATCAGGGCCGGTGGCGGGCGTTGTGTGTAGCCTGCCGCCAATTCCAGGTATTCGGCGCAACGGTGCAGGATGCTGCTGCGTCCCTCCCCGTCTGCAACTTGGGCAAGCCTTAACGCCTGCACTTTGGCGCGCACCAACGCACGGTAGGCTTTGTAGAAAGTGATGACGGGCAATGCCGGGTAGTCGCCGGTTTCCTGTAGCCACAGATTCAGCAGTCGGCGCGCCCAGACGGGTTTGCCCCGGTCTTCCAAGTCCATCAGCAGAAAGGCGCAGTCGCTGGCGGTGTCGATCCAGCGTAATTCATCATTGAATTCGATGCCGTCGAAAAAGGTGATTTCACCCTCGATCAGGGCGATATTCCCGAGGTGCATGTCACCGTGGCAGGCGCGGATATGCCCACCCTGTTTACGTTGTTGCAGTTGCGCATACAGGCGGGAATATTCCTGCTGCGTCCAGTTTTCCAACGTATGCAGGCGCTCAATAGGTGCTGAGGCACCGAGCTTCTGGTAAAGCAGGGCAAAATTTTGCTGCATAGGGGCCACGACGCTGGGAGGGTCGCCGAAATGGCTGTCAGCCGGGGCTGGCTCCGCCTGCTGATGGAAGCGCGCCAGCCGCCGGGCCAGCGTATCCATTTGTTCCAGCGGCAATTGCCCTGCCGCCAACAGGCAGTCCAGTTGTTGCGTCGGGTCGAATTGCCGCATTTTGACGGCGTATTCCACAATGTCGGCGGGGTTGCCGGTACTGTCATTGCCTAAGCAATAAGCCCCATTGGTTTGCAGGATAGGCATGACACCAAGGTACAGGTTGGGGGCAAACCGGCTGTTGAGGCGCACCTCTTTTTCACAGAATCGCTTCCGGTCTGCCAGCCGGGTAAAATCCAGAAAGCCGAAATTGACAGGTTTTTTTATCTTGTAAGCGAACTCGCCGGTCAGGAAAATGGTCGATATGTGCGTGTGAATTACTTGTATATTGTGTGTCGTATGCGGGTAGAATGCGGGGTTACGCATTGCCTCCCACAGGGTGTCAGGTGTATGTGAGAACATGCCAGTCGCTGAAATATGACCCGAAAGCATAAGCATAGCAGGAAAATATCTTGAGTCAGGAAGTAAAACAGGAGGCGCTGTGGCGGCGCTTCTTCAAGGGGTTATGGTTTACCGTCACATTGTTCGGGCGCGTATTCCGTATCTTGCTGTTGGTCGTGCTGGTGTTGGGTTTGTTGGCGGGCATCGCCTATACGATGCAACTGGATGAAAAAGTACGCGAACAGTTTAATGGTCGGCGCTGGGAGTTGCCTGCACGGGTGTTCGCCCGGCCATTGGATATGTATGAAGGCCAGCAGTTGTTCGCCGACCACCTCGAACAGGAGCTGAAGCTCCTCAGCTACCGCGAAGTGGATGAGCCGACGGAAACAGGCCAGTATTTCCGCAAGGGCGACAAGTTTGTCGTTAACACGCGTGGTTTCCAGTTCGCCGATGACAAAGAACCAGCCCGCAGCATCAAGGTGGCTGTCAGTGGCGGCAAAATTGCTTCGTTAGCTTATGCTGACGGTAAAAGCCCGCTGGATTTGATGCGCCTGGAACCGGTATTGATCGGGAACTTTTACCCGCGCCACAATGAAGACCGGGTGTTGGTGCGGCAGAAGGATGTGCCGGATTTGCTGGTCAAAGGCTTGATCGCCATCGAAGACAAAAAGTTTTACGAGCACCAGGGTGTCAACCCCATGGCGATTATCCGTGCGTTGGTGGCCAACCTGAAAGCGGGGCATACCGTGCAGGGCGGCAGCACCCTGACCCAACAGTTGGTGAAAAATTTCTACCTTACCAACGAACGCAGCTGGCACCGCAAGATCAAGGAAGCCTTGATGGCCTTCCTGCTGGAAATACATTACTCAAAGCAGGAAATTCTCGAAGCCTACCTGAATGAAATCCATCTGGGGCAGGATGGTGACCGCGCCATCCATGGGTTTGGTTTGGCCGCGCAATTTTATTTCAACCGTCCGGTATGGGAGCTTAAGGCTGACCAGATCGCATTGCTGATCGGCTTGGCGAAAGGGGCGGGGTATTATGACCCGCGCCTGCACCCAGACCGTGCGCTGGAGCGGCGAAACCTGGTGTTGCAGGTGATGCGTTCAGGCAATGTGCTGACCGAGCAGGCCTATCAGGAGGCGCTTGCCAAGCCTTTGGGCGTTGTCGAAAAGAAACCGTCCGGCAACAGCCCGTTTCCGGCTTATCTGGACTTGGTGCGCCAGCAATTGCAGCGCGATTACAAGGAAGAGGATCTGCGCAGCCAAGGCCTGATGATCTTTACCGCCATGGACCCAATTGTCCAACTGACGGCGGAAACCATCCTGCAAAACCGGGTGGCGCGTTTGGAGAAAGCCAATGGCATCAAGAAAGGCAAGCTTAATGGTGCCATGATCATCAGCAGTGTGCAGGGCGGTGAAGTCATGGCGCTGGTTGGCAGCCGCGATGTCCGTTACGCCGGATACAACCGTGCCCTGACTGCCCAACGGCAGATCGGCTCGCTGGTGAAACCCGCCATCTACTTGGCGGCGTTGGAAAATTCCCGCAAATATACATTGGCGACCCGCATCAATGATGGGCCGGTGACGGTAAAATTGGGTTCGCGGAAATATTGGCAGCCGCAAAACTACGACCGTCGCAATATGGGGGCTGTCACCGTCCTGAAAGCATTGACCCAGTCGCGCAATACGCCAGCGGTGCGCATCGGCGTTGACCTGGGTATCGACAAGGTGGTGCAGACCCTGCATGACCTGGGGGTGCAGGGCAATGTCCCTGCTTATCCCGCCATCCTGTTGGGGGCGATAGAATTGCCGCCCATTGATGTGCAGCAGATGTACCAATCATTGGCGGCCGGAGGCTCCTATTCACCTTTGAAAGCCATCCGCAGCGTGATGAACCTGCATGGCCAGTTGTTGACCCGCTATCCGCTGACGGTCAAACAAGTGGCGAGTCCGGAAGCGGCGGATCTGCTGGCTTATGCCCTGTACCGCAACACCATTGAAGGCACTGCCAAAGAGCTGTCCACGACCTTGCCAAATTGGAAAAAGGTCGCAGGCAAGACCGGCACCACCAATGACAAGAAGGATAGCTGGTTTGCAGGTTTTTCCGGCCAACATGTGGTCACCGTGTGGGTGGGCAGGGACGACAGCAAGCCCACCAATATGACGGGTGGCACCGGCGCGCTGAAAGTGTGGTCAGATTTGTTCCGGGTTCTGCCGACCAAGCCTTTGCAGGTGGCAAATTCTTCGCGATTGGTCTGGGTTGATATTGATCAGTCTTCTGGCCTGCGGTTTAATCCGGCCTGCGGCAAAGCGGTGCGTATGCCTTTCATCAAGGGCAGCCAGCCGCAGAAAACCAGCTATTGCGCACCGTTGGAGCCAGTTGCGCCGGAGACTCCGGTGATCACGCCCACCGCCCCTGCTCCTGCTCCTGCTCCTGCTGGTGCTACGGTGGTGCCGCCCAAGAGTTCTGACCCTTCCAGCTGGATTGATAACCTGATGCAATGAGATTGACAATGACGCCAAGATTCCGGAATTCCTTCGCAGCCAGCCTAGTGGCGGCAAGCTTGCTGTCCGCCTGTTCACCCAACCCGTATGTTTTGCAGGATAGGGTATATGGCAGCACCCCTGCTCCTGTTACGCCTGTTGCCCCTCCTGGCCCATCGGTAAGCAAGCCCGCCATCCCTTCTTCCACCAGCACTAAAGCCAAGAATAAAAAATCGGTTCCTAGCAAACAGAAGGAAATTACCCGGCCTGAAATCGTCACCACGCCTCAGAAAGAGGTGGAGGCGGTGCCGGAAACGCCTGTAACCCCAAAAGCCTACCAATCCTCCCCGGCGGTGCAGTCACTGGTGAAACAGGCGGATTCAGCGCTGGCGATAGGCGACATGGATAAAGCCGCCTCCACCATCGAGCGCGCCTTGCGGATAGAATCCGACAATCCGGATTTATGGATGAAGCTCAGTGCCATCAATGAGAGCCAGGGGCATCATGAGCAGGCTGCCAGCATGGCGGACAAGGCGAAAGTTTATCAGGAGCAGCTCAATTAGCCCTTCCGGTGATTGCGAACCTGAGTCCGGCAAGTCTGACCTGCTGGGGGAGACAGGCCCGTTCGCCCAATTGATTGAAGGTTTCCAGGCGCGCCCCCAGCAGCAAGCGATGTTGGAAGCCGTGCAGGGCGTCATGCATGGGCAAGGCACCGCCGTCATTGAAGCGGGCACCGGCGTCGGCAAGACCTTCGCCTACCTTGCGCCCGCGCTGTTGTGTGATGAGCGTGTGATCGTTTCCACCGGCAGCAAAACCCTTCAAGACCAGCTTTACCACAAGGATTTGCCGTTGGTGCGCAAGGCGCTGAAAAGCGCCATCAAAACCGCGTTGCTGAAAGGCCGCGCCAATTACCTGTGCATCCATCGCCTCAAGGCCACCTTGGCGGAAGGCCGTTTGCCTGACCGCAAGAGCGTGGCCTGGTTGCGCCGCATCCGTGACTGGTCGGAATTGACCAGCAAGGGCGACGTTGCCGAATTGTCCGCCGTTCCCCACGATGCGGAAGTCTGGGCGCAGGTCACTTCCACCACGGAAAATTGCTTGGGGGCGGAGTGCGAACATTACCAGGACTGTTACGTCGTCAAGGCGCGGCGGGCGGCACAGGAAGCCGACCTGGTGGTGGTCAACCACCATCTGTTTTTCGCGGACATGGCGCTCAAGGAAGAGGGCTTTGGCGAATTGCTGCCGCAGGCGAGCGTGGTGGTGCTGGATGAAGCGCACCAGTTGCCGGAAATCGCCTCCAATTTTTTCAGCGACACCCTCAGTAGCCGCCAGTTGTTGGACTGGAAGCGCGACACCCTGATGGAGGCGTTGGAAAGCGCTGCCGACATGCCGCAGATCCGCGAGTTGCTGGGGGGCATGGAAAAAGCCGTGCTGGACTTGCGGCTGGCGATGGATACGCCGGGGCAGCGGGCACCGTGGGCGCGCATCCGCAACAAGCCCGCCATCGTCAATCACTTGCAGGCGCTCCAAGACAGCATGGACGAACTGGCAGCGCTGCTGGAAAACGCCGCCGAACGCAGCAAGGGGCTGGAATCCTGTTTCGCCCGCTTGCAGGAACAGCGCACGCGGCTGGAGCGTTTGCACAACCCAGCTGCGGACAGTGTGCAGTGGTTTGAAACCTTTACCCGTGGCTTCGCCATCACCACCACCCCGCTGGATGTGGCGGTCCCCTTCAAAAAGTGCATGGAGGAGTTGCCTTGTAGCTGGGTGATGACCTCCGCCACGCTGGCGGTAGGGCAGTCGTTCGAACATTTCAACCAGCGCATGGGGTTGACGGAAGCCGCAACCTTGCAGCTCGACAGCCCGTTTGATTACTGGCGCAATGCGCTGCTGTACCTGCCCGCCGGTTTGCCGGAACCGCAAGACCGGGATTTTGTCGAGGCGCTGGTGGAGGCGGCGATTCCGGTGATCAACGCTTGTGGCGGGCGCACCTTCATGCTGTTCACCAGTTACCGCGCCCTGAATGAGGCGGCGGAATTGTTGCAAGACCGTATCGGATTCCCGCTGTTGATCCAGGGCAGCTCGCCGCAGCGTGACATGATCGAAAAATTCCGTGAATTGGGCAATGCGGTGCTGCTGGGGACATCCAGTTTCTGGGAAGGGGTGGATGTGCGGGGCGAAGCCCTGAGCTGTGTTATTATCGACAAACTGCCGTTCGCCGCCCCCAACGACCCGGTGATGGAGGCGCGGCTGGAAGCGATCCGCCAGCGTGGTGGCAACCCGTTCGCCGAATATCAGATTCCACAGGCGGTGATTGCGCTCAAGCAGGGCGTTGGCCGCTTGATCCGTGACCAGCATGACCGGGGCGTGCTGATGATTTGCGATGTCCGTTTGCGCACCCGCAGTTATGGCAAGATTTTCCTCGACAGCCTGCCACGGATGCCGCGCACCCAGAAACTGGAAATTGTGGAACGGTTTTTTGCTGGAAACCTGAATGAAACTGTTAGCCCTTGATACCTCAACCGAAGCCTGTTCTGCTGCCGTCTACGCGGATGGCGCAACTTTCTGTGAATTTGAACTGACGCCACGGGCGCATACCCAGTTGATCCTGCCGATGGTGGGGAGGGTGTTGTCGGCGGCTGGCCTGCGCTTGCAGGAGGTGGATGCGATTGTGGTCGGGCGCGGGCCGGGCGCGTTCACCGGCATCCGGATTGGTGTTGGCGTGGCGCAGGGGCTGGCGATGGCGGCGGACAAGCCGGTCATTCCGGTTTCCACGCTGGCGGCGTTGGCGCAGCAGGCGCATGCCCAATATGGCGCAACCCAGGCGCTGGTGGCGCTGGATGCGCGCATGAACGAAGTCTACTGGGGGCAATACGTCTGGCAAGATGGCCTGATGCGCTTGCAGGGCGAGGAACAGGTATGTGCTCCGGCGGATGCGCCTGTCCCTGACGGCGACGGCTGGTTTGCGGTTGGGCATGGCTGGTCGGCGTATGCCGAAGTCCTGACGCCGCGTTTTGGTGGCAAGCTGGTTGGAACGGATACCGCTTTGCTGCCCGCCGCCGAATTCATGTTGCCGCTGGCGGTTGCGGAATGGCAGGCAGGCAACGCCTTGGCACCGGAAGACGCGCAGCCGGTTTACCTGCGCAACAAGATTGCCCTGACCACCCAAGAACGTATGGCTGGCCAACGCTAGGCCATGCCAGCACAATCCAACACCGCTCAAAGATGGGATGGCCTGGGCTGCGTGTTTCCAGTGTCTTTGCGATGGGGGTTACAGCGCGTTTGCCCGTAACCACATTTCCAGCAACGCCATATGCCACAGCTTGCTGCCTTTGATGCGCGTCAGATGCGTTTCCGGCGACGCCAGCACCTTGTCGATGTAGCTGCGCTGATACAGCCCGCGTTCGCGGCAGGCTTGCGAATTCAGCAGGTCGCGCATCATGTCGAGGAATTCGCCGCGCACGAATTTGAGCGCAGGCACGGGGAAATAGCCTTTTGGCCGGTCGATCACGCTGTCGGGAACCAAGCCGCGCGCAATCTTTTTCAGCACATATTTGCCGCCGTCGCGCAGCTTGAGTTCCGGTGGCATTTGCGCGGCCAGTTCCACCAGCTCGTGGTCGAGGAACGGCACCCGCGCTTCCAGCCCCCAGGCCATGGTCATATTGTCCACCCGCTTGACCGGGTCATCGACGATGAAGGTGGTCACATCAGCGCGCAATACCGCATCCAGGGTTTCTTCCGCATCCGGCGACTCCAGCAATTCGCGCACCAGTTCGCCGCTGTAATCATGGGTATGGAACGCCGGTTGCAGCATCTGCGCCATTTCGCTGTGGTCGCGGTCGAAATAATACGGCGCGAGGCGTTGCAGCATGTCCGGGTTGGTGTCGGCCTGCGCCTGCGGATACCAGAAATAACCGCCGAACACTTCATCCGCGCCCTGCCCGGACTGCACCACTTTCACATGCCGGGAAACCTGTTCGGAGAGCAGGTAGAAACCGATCGCATCCTGCCCGAACATCGGCTCCGCCATATTGGCGACCGCTTCCGGCAGGCGTGAAAGGGTCTGTTCGTTGGGGATGTGGAATTTGTGGTGGGTCGGCTGGAAACGCTCCACCACCGCGTCGGAGTATTCGTATTCGCTGCCTTTTTCCTCCGGCTGGTCGTCGAAGCCGATGGTGAAGGTGCGGATGTCGCGGATGCCGATTTCCGCCAGCAAACCCACCAGCAGGCTGGAATCCAACCCGCCGGACAACAGCACGCCCACCGGCACGTCGGCGATATTGTTGCGGCGGCGCACGGCGGTTTGCAGCGATCCGTGGATGGCCTCAATCCACTCCTGTTCGGAACGTGGCTCTGCCGGGCGACGCGCCACCAGTTTCCAGTAGCGTTTCAGCTCCTGACGGCCATCGGCGTGGATGGTCAACGAATGCGCCGGTTGCAGCTTGCGGATGCCATTCAGCACCGTGCGCGGCGCTGGCACCACCGCATGCAGCGAAAACAGGTTGTGGATCGCCAGTGGATCCAGGCGGGTGTCGATTCCCTGCGTGGTCAGCAGCGCCTGCGTGTTGGAGGCGAAACGGAAGCTGTTGCCGTCAGCGGCGTAGTACAGCGGCTTGATCCCCATGCGGTCGCGGGCAAGGAACAGCACTTTCCGGCGCATGTCCCACACGGCGAACGCAAACATGCCCAGCAGGTGTTTGGGGGCGTCTTCCCCCCATTCGGCATAGGCTTTGAGGATGGTTTCGGTGTCGCCTTCGGAGAAAAAATGGTGGCCTTTGGCTTTCAGTTCCGCACGCAGTTCCGGGTGGTTGTAGATGGTGCCGTTGAACACCAGCGCAAGGCCCGATTCCGCATCCACCATCGGCTGGCTGGATTTGTACGACAGGTCGATGATGGACAAACGACGGTGGCCAAACGCCAGCGCGCCATCAGAAAAGCTGCCCGCGTGGTCGGGGCCGCGCTTTTCCAGCTTCGCCATCATCGAGTTCAGGTAACGCAGTTCGGGGAGTTGGCCGTCAAGGCGTAGTTCACCGCAGATTCCGCACATGGGAGTTCCTTGTTATCCGTTAAACTTCTGCAAAGCAGTGTGCCACAAACTTATCGGTAAAGCGAAAAGATAGCGCCCATTGCTGTAATAACAGAAAGAATAGATATCACTAACAGAACCTTTTCAAGAGAGCTTAAGGATCTCGTTGAGTTTATAAAATCGTGTGCTATTTCGGGAGGCATATTAGTTTTACTATTTTGACCAGTTAATAGTCGCGTAATGTTATCTTGGTTGTCTTCAATATTAGTAATGCTTTTCCGATTTTCTGCGTGAGCGGATAGTGCTTCGATAGTCTTTTTTATTAAGGAGTGTTCGATTCTGTTTTGTCCTCGCTTTATCAAGTCAAATTCATCTTCATAATGAGAGATTTGGCTTAATATGTTTTGCTCCAGTAGCTGACATGTATCTGTGATTTTCTTTAGTTTACTTCTGAAGTCGCTCTCATTTTTTTGAAGGCTAAATTCTTTTGTGATTTTTTTGAGGCTATGAATGCTTTGTTGAATAAGTGCTGTTGTGGCTTCTCTATCTTTAATGTTGACATCTATTCTATGGATGTGGGTTAGCATGCGTTTTTCTGAAATTTTTAGGAACGTTAAAACTTCATTTCTCTCTAGATTTAGCTTCGAATATTGATCTGAAAACTCACTCAGCTGTCCGTAAATCTGTTGGTGAATATTTTCTAATTCGCTTTTTTCATGGTTTATTAATGTGTTGAGGCTTTTTTCCGAGTTGTCTATGTAAGTTATTGCTTCTCTAACAATATGGCTTATTTCTCCTAATACAGCGTTTAATGTTTCAGCCGGTTCCTCAATGATTGAGCGGAGTTCGTATTTGGTATTTTCATCTAATTGTGGTACATGTTTTTCTTGAATGCCATTGACTAACTCATCGATGGTATTTAATGTATTTTTAATTTCAATATTGTTTTTATTGGATAGTCCAATATCTAATTTGTTCTCTTCGGCTTTTTTGACTAAGGTTTGCCCTTGTATGTTTAGCGAAAATAAAGAATTAATTATATCTTTGCTAGTTTCTTCCTGTGTGTTTTTGTCTTCTTTTAATCGATTGATGTCATAAGAAATTTTATATAGCAGTTCTTTAAGGCTTTTATCTTCTTCGTATGCAAAAATATTCTGCGCTTTATCTTTTATTTTTATAATATCATTATTTGATAATGGACTGGTTGATTTATGAAGTATGGATATCATATGTGTTATTTGGTTTCTTTCTTCCTCATAAATGACTGGATTAATGGAGTTTTCTATTAGATACAGGGATAATTGATTGTAATATAATGCTGAATGGGTTTTCTGAGGTATTTTATGGTAGAAGGCAGCCAATTCTTGATACTTGAATATTGGCTTGACGGTTCTATCTTGATCGTAAATCTTATTTAGTTTGGTAGAAAATTCGTTGATTGAATTTTGAATGTTATCGTCATCTATTAAGTATGATAAATTTTCAATGGCTTCTTTTATTAGCTTTATTTTATTTGCATTGCTAGATTCCATTTCGATTAGTTGTTTGTATTTTTTGTATATTTCTATGGCATTTTTAGGGGTTATTTTATGGATATCTTGAATGTTTTTTTGTTTTTCATGTTCAGATTTTTCTAATAAAAATGCTGTTATGTGAGTGGGGTTTAAGTCTATGGCTCTTTTAAAAAAACGACTTGTTGCTAACTGCATTTTTTTATCACGTGCAAATAATGCCAAATGTGCATATTGATATGATAGCTCATTAATGGTTCTTTTTGCTGTTTTATATTGTTCATTTAAATCTCTAGCCTTTTCTCTGACATCATCAGGCTTTTTTATGTTTTCTCCATTTAATGTGGATTGTTTTCTAATAAATTCCCTAACGCTTTCAACCTCAATGAAGTCTGATAAATTGACGACTTCGTTATTTATTGAAAGTGGCTTGGTAATTGTGCTAATTTGTTCTAAATTAAGATTCTGTAGCTTCTCGTTTATTTTATCTAATACTTCATCTAACTTTATGCATTCAAATTTGTTTGTGGGGAGTGCTTTGAAAATTATTGATCTTAAGGCAACTTCTCCATTCTTTCCTAATAGAAAAATGCCTGAGCCGGACATTCCTTTTAGCTTTTCAATAAACTCATAATCATAGAAGTTCAAAGATCCATCTGTGTTTATGAATAATTCAGTGCTGTTTTTATGGTTGGAGATTGGCTTTAAATAATAGAAATTTAGTTTGTTTTCGGTTTGTATTTCTTCTAAATAGTATGGATATCCAGCTGTACAATAAGTATGATTATCTTGATTTTCATCGGTTGTATCATAAAATTTTAGTTCAGATATGTTTTCTATGGGGGGTTCTATAATCAATAATGCCAAGTCTAAAACTGTTGTATGATCATTTTGTTTGAAGCAGAAAGCTATCGTTTGATAGCGCTTCAATTTTCCAGCTTTTTTTATTTTCACCAAAAATTTGGATATTCAGGTTGGCTATGCTCAGAGTTTCTAGGATGCTGTTATTAAGCTCTTCACTCTGAGTTATATTATGTCTCGCAGTGAGAAGGTAACATTGTTCACTGTTGTTAGATCCTTTAAATATAATGCAACCGCCCCACTTTTTAGTTTTTAGTGAGGGGAAACTGATTTCCATCTTGAATATATATGGTTTTATACAATCGGTGATCATATTAATATTTCCAAATATCTGCTTGGTATATTATTTCAAAATTAAATTTTTCATGATCACTTTCATCGAAATTCAGATGCATGGGGCTTTTCTTGGTAATCAGTACTTGTTTAGTTTCGTTGTTTTTTGTCGTTTTTCCATAAAAGGCAATTTGAGCAATGGTTTCTTTGTTTGAGAGCTTTTTTGATACAGGTGAATGATTGCAAATAATATATTGATTACTTCTGATTAGATCAAAAAAATCTTTATTTATATTTCGTATGCTGCCGTGGTGGGAGAGTTTTACAAACTCAAGGTGCAAAGGCTCTTTTTTGAATCCCATGTTAATCTATTGGGAAATCCCCCGGCTTTGCCGGGGAGACGTGCATAGTTTGAC
>NZ_JAYMYJ010000116.1:0-9009 GCF_035668035.1 Candidatus Thiothrix phosphatis
TTTCTGAGCTGCCTGTGCGGCAGTGAACTACGTGTTTTCCCTCTAATGTTCTAATTTTTAAATAGAAAAACCATTTTGGCCAGTTTACCCAAATTTTTCGGAACATTCTCAACTAACTGGTTTTTATCAGTAATTGAAATTCCCTAAAAAAAGGGTCAGAACCAGGGGATGGTGGCGATGGAGCTCAGACCGTAGGCACTAAATGGACCAGACCTTGGATGGTCTTGTAAGGGTCGGTGTTCCACAAACAGGCGGAACTGTTGGCCGGTGGTCTGGCTGTTCAATACTACATAGGGCAGATCCAGCCGCTCGACAGCACTATCCGGAATCGCCTGCTCGGCCTCTTCTGCGCTGACGCCCTTGCGCGCCATCAAACGCCTCCGCAGGCGCTCGGGACTGCTCTTGGCCTGAACGCGGCGCACCACCCGGTAAGCTTTGAGCGTGGGAACGGGCTGGACCGGACTGACAATGGTGTGATCGCGCATGCCCAGCAGCCAGCCCCGAGCCATGAAATTTGCCAGTTCCGCAGCCATACCATGCAAACGCAGGCGCGTACCCAAGCCGTTCCTGCTCACGTCCGGGAAACTCAGCCCGATGTTCTGCCCGCCCTGAGCCACCAGCCCCCGGTGCAGTTTCCCGTAGAGGGCATTCAGCAGCACTCTGGGCGGAAATTCCGGGTCAGGCAAAAGGCGGATGTCGATGTAGTGATCCATGGTGGACGGCCTCATTCCTTGTCGCTGTTGCCGAAAACGCCACCACGGACGAGGATGGCCATGACGAAATGCTTGTCGCCGATAGTCTCGGGCACCTTGTCCCTGAGCACCCAGTTATCGAGCAGCGAATAGAAGTCTGCCTTCTGTCCGCGTTGGCGATAGGCCTTGCCCTGGTTGGTGACCGAACCGTAGGGTTCGACGGCGATGGGGCCGAGTTCGTTGCCACCCTCGGCGGGATACCAGGTGTCGATGGTGCGCAGCGCGTTGCCGATTTTCTGGCTGTGCAGGGCAGCCACGTTGCCGACTGCGTAAAGTGTTTTGCTCTTTTGGCCCTTTTTGTCGCCCTTGTCGAGGATCAGTTCCTGGGAAGGGTAAACCTCCTGGCCGTCGCCGATGCGGGCGTAGGCCACCACTTCGAGCAGGGTGTAACTGCTGGTACCGGCCAGGCCCTGCTCGAACACCTTGGCCAGTTGGGCGATGGCGTCTGCGGATTCAGCCGGGTCCTCGAAATGGCGAAGGCTGAAATCCAGGGCATTGAAGCGCCAGGTCTGTTTGGCTTCATGTCGTTCCAAGTGGCGTACTTCCACGGTGACTTGCTCTGCGCCGACCCGGTTACGCCAGAGGAAGCGGCCATTGGCCAGGTTGTAGGCATAGCGGCGCGCCAGTTCACCGAATCCTTGTTCGGCCACATAGCTTTGCACGGTGGCTTGCAGCTTCGCTTGGTAATCAGCGTTGTTGCAAGCGGCTGGGGTACCCGCGCCACCCAATACCCGCAGGGTAAAGCGCAGGCGCAGGGTATCGGCATCGTTGGGCAGGGTGGCCACATCCACGGTTTGCAGGTTGGGCGACTGGATCAAGGCATCCAGTTTGGCCGAATCCGGGTCCTGCTCCTTGGTCTTGAGGCGGTTGGAGATGGTGCCGCGAACGGATTTTTCGTGAATGGAGACCACGGGCCATGACGCGCCATTGGCGGAATCACTCCAGAGCCCGGCGCTAAAAAGGCCATCGGAGGGGTCAAGTTTGCGTTCAAAGGCGAGGACGGAGGCGGTCGAGAGTTCAGATTTGGCCATGGTTAAGCTCCTTAAGGGAGTTGGGGGTCGGTTTTAGCGAGGGTGTCGGAATAACGGTTCACGCAGCGGTACAGCCCGGCTTCCAATTCGGCGCTGCTGTGCCAGAGCAGTTGCTCCAGTTGGCTAAGGCGGTGTGGGCCGATCCATTGGCCGAGGGAGTAAAGGCTTTCCACAAAACGGAAAGGTGTGCTGTCATCCCGGGTGGCAGCCACTTCGCCGGCGGCATAAAGCGGCGAAATACTGGCATAGCCAATAGGCAGAGGCACCAGCCAGCCGGGGTGCTTTTCCACACGCCATTCCACCTTGGGCAGTAACTGGGCCGGTGAGGTGGATTGGGTTGTCGGCAAATCCCCTTCGGATGGTGTCTCGGGGGAAAGTCTGGCGGGGAGATGGTTCAGGCGGGTAAGGTCCAGCAGGGCGTCCAGCACATTGACCGGTATGCCGTCGCTCTCCGTCTTTGGTTTCTCCAGCCGTCCGGCCAGCAGGTCCGGCCGATGCACCAGGGCAAATCCGGGCAGCAAGCGGCGGCGCAGGTGAATGAATGCACGACGCTGATCCGCCGCCACGCCGGGCCAGGGTAGCCATTGGGGTTTGGGCACCCGGCGCGCCAGCGCCGGCAATATACAGCCGCCCGCCAACCGCATGCCCAAAGCGGTTTGGTAAGCCGCATCGGCGAAATCCTGCTCTTCCTGGGCTTCCTGGAAACCACCATGTACGGCGACAACCAGGCTCACCTCCAGATGGGCGCGACCTTCTTCGACAATGGCCGGAGGCGTGCCTTGGTTGATGAACTTGGCGGCGTCGTTCTTGAGGTAGACCGGGTTGCGACTTTGGGCAAAGATCAGATGCTGGCGCCGGTTGGGCTTGCAGGTCTGGGCCTCGAAGCCGTGGCAAATGATGCCCACGCCGCCGAATACCTGGCCATATTGATCCGACAGGCGCCGTTCCAGAGCATGGACAAAGCCGAGAAAGGCGCTGGGGGAGGGAAAGCCCCAGGTCAGCGGGCTGGAAATGGCATTGGCGTTCTGCACGCACAAATGGGGCAGGAGGAGCAGGCCGGTGGGTTTGAAGGCCTGCTTATTCATCGCCCAATTCCTTGTGCAACTCGCGTTCGAGCATGGTTTGCCATTCCAATGCTTCTGCGCTACCAAAAATGGTCTTGTCGGTTTTCAGGCTGGCATTGAGCCAGTTGCCGAAACTCCGGCTGACCTCGATCTGCCAGTCACCGCGCCGGTAAAGAGTGGCGAAGTCCTCGTCGCTCAGGCCGCGGGCCGGGTCCAGCCAGCATTGCTCGGCCAGATTGAGCTGGCAGTCAGCCTGGGCGCTCCAGCCAGGTTCCATGAAATTGCGAAGTTCGGCGGCCATGTTCAAGGCCTCGCCGCACAATTCGGCCACCAGTTCCTCGCGGGTTTCGCGGACATTGATATTCTTGTTCCGGTCATTCGCCATCCGGCGCAGGAATTCCTTTAACACCCCGACAAGCCGCCGCACCTCCTTGCGACGGCCGAAGAAGTGTGAAAAGACCGTTTCGGTTTTTAGGGGCGGGCGTAGGGCCGGGGATTTCCATACGGGCGGGATGGCCGCCAGCAGGTAGTTCTCACCCCGGCGCTCGGAGTTGAGCTGGCTGATGTTCTGGGGCTTGGAGCCACCGAAATTTTGGATGGCGAGATTGGGGTAATCCCGGTAGCCGTGGGGATGAGCCTTGTCGGCTCGTTCGGCTTCACGCGCGGCTTTAGCGGCATCGGAAAAACGGTCCTCGCCGATACGCTTGTGGACGGCATGGGCCAATGAGGAAGAGAACAGGGGAGCGAGTAGGTGATAGGCCCCCTCGCCCACCGGCCAATACAACTGCTTGGCCAAGGTGTGGGAAGACAGTCGACCTTTGGTTTCTGGCAAAGAGGAGAAGGCGACCAGCCATTCCGCCGCTTTGGCTGCATCGTTCGTGAGGGCCTCGGCAAGGGCTGGATCACGAGTCGTGGCCCGATCCAGCAAGCTGCGGCCATCAATAGTGAGGCAAAGGAATTTGTATACATCCAGGGCCGCTGCATTGCCTACCACGTCGGGCGACAATTGACCTTCCAAGGCATGGGAGCCAAGTTCCCGTGCATCAGCAGCCGGGTTGCCAGTGCTGAACCAGTTGGAACCACCTGCCGAGGAGTGGGTGAACTTGATGGCATGGGTTACCTGCTGAATCTGCCCTACCCGCCGGGCAGCGTCGGCGATCCAGGCTGCGGGTTGATGTTCAGCGATCAGCTTCTGTCGGAGTTCGTCATCGCCTTCCTTGAGCTTGTCTAGTTTGGGTTGGAGACGCTCCTGGAGAAATACATTGATGGCGCTGCGGATACGCGCAGCATCGCTGGTGGCAATTTCAGGTGAGGCCACGGTGAATCTCCTTTTTGATTGAGATATCAGGAAGCATGATTGCCTTGCTACTGAACCAGTAATAAATTTTCCTAGTATCTAATAGTTGGTCAGATTAAGATTACACCTGTGGAGTCTATAGCAAACCCATTTAGCCTTGCAAGGGATTCGTCGCACCAGGTGGCCAGATAAATTTTTCGTCTATCGGCAATGCGATAATTGGAAGACTGCTGCAAAGCAGCTCAGAAATAGTAGCCAATCGTAGGCAAATACCTTCACTGCCGCACAGGCAGAACAACACTGAAGCCACAAACTTCGCAGGAGTCACGCTAAGCGCGGCTGAATCCCAGGGCTGGGTGATAGCGCCAGCGTTTGCTGGCTTCCTCGCCCGGCAGGTCCACCCGTCCGAACTGTCGGGCGCAGTCCACTGGCTCCAGGCCTTGCGCTTCGGCCAGGATTGGCAGAGTGGTGAGGTAGTCGGGAGCGCTCCAGGGATCAATGCGCCGGCCTGTGAATAGATCGGCGTCTCGTATGCGCTGTAGTAGATTGCCCTCCACCGGGGTTTCCTTGCCGGTCTTTTCCAGCCAGTAAAATTCGGTTTCCGTGCAGTCTTCGTCAGGCCGGAAGTAGTAGCTCTGATGACCTTGCGGATCGTCGCGAAAGCGGGTTCTGGCTTGTAGTACGCCGGAGATGTGGGCGCGGGTACTCCACCACCACTTCACAGGGACTTGCTGTTGCATCTCGCCTGCTTTCGCACCCAGCATCAGGTCGGCCAGCCTCGCGTGCTCCAGGTCTACGAGATTGCCCTGGCAATCCAGGTTGTCGCGGGGACGAATGCGGGGGCGGGCGTCGATGATCTGCCATTGCTCCTTGGTGAGCAGCTTCGTGAGGGAATGGTCTTTGAGGGGAAATTCCGGGCACTCGAAACCCGGCCAACGAAATGCCGGCGTATTTCCTGGGTGCTTGATGCCTTTGACGTTGCGATCCAGCAAGAGGATGTTGGGCTGGTCGATGGGGCAATCGAATCTGCGGTGGCGCTTGACCCGGCCGGCGAGCTGAATGATGGAGCGCATCGATGAGGGTTCGACAATGGCCCAGTCGTAGTCGTGGTCCCGGCCCACTTCTGCCACGGCAGTGGCGAGAACGAGGAAGATGTGGTCTTCTTCCGGGTTGGCGTCCAGCCTTGCACGCAGGCCGGGCCAGGCGAACACCGCTTCCGGTTTGTGGCGCTTGAGGACGGCATCCAGCTCCTTTTCAATTTCGGCCCGCACCAGCAAGGGATGGCGGGCGTGGTAGGCACACAGGTGGATGCGACAGCCTTCGGGGGCGCCCAATGCAAAAAGACCTTGGGCCACATCAAACAATGGGTCGATGTTGGCCATGCGGATCAGACCAAAGCTTACGCGCTTGCCAGTGGCGGGATCGAGGCTGTGATGCCGGTGATGCTGCTTCAGGGCTTGGTCACGCAGGATGTCTGCAAGCTGACGGCAGATGTGGGTCTGAATGCTGCTTCTGTCGTTGGCCTTCGTGGGGACAATCGGCACGTCGATGATGGCGGCACGGCGGCGTATTTCCTTGGCCGCCGACAGTCGAGCGATGCGGCGATCAATAAAGGCCGTGTGGGCGGCAAGAAAAGTCGCGCCATCGGCCTCCTTGCCATGCTCGCTGTTTTGTACACCAAATTCATCGAACCAGCCACAGCACACGGCCAAGGCCTCGCTAGGCCGGCCCCGATGATGCTGAAATTCCTCCCGGCCGGCGCAATAGGCCAGAAACAGTCCTTGCACCAGGGCAGGCGGCAGGGTGGCGGAAGAGAGCAAGATCCGGCTACCCAGCAGGGCAGCCCAATGAACCAGGCGGGCCAGGGCGGGCAGATCGCCCATGTCGAATTCGTCAGGCTCGTCAAGCACCAGATCCGAAGTCATGAGCCGCAGCATGGGCAGGATTTGATGGCCGCCCCGGGTGCTTTCCGTGGCGGGCATCAGATGGTCGATGGTGCACACCAACACCGGGGCGTCGAGGAGGGCGCCGGCTTCGCGGCGGCGGCGTTGATGCTTCTGTTCTTGCGTGTTCCCTGGTTGCTTGCGGTCCGGATATAGCCACTCCTTGAGCGGGCCATCTTCCAGGCTGCCTTCATAACGCACGTGGTTGTAGCCGGCCAGTAGCTCCTGGGATGATTCGCTGCCCGCGTCGATGCTGGCTCTGGTCTGGGCCTGGTAGTAGGCGTGCAGCGCCTTGGTGGCCGCGCCGCCCACCAGCACTGCCAGGTCTTCCGGCCCGAGGTGGAGGCGTTCCCGGTAGGCGTCACCGGTTTGCAGGGTCAGGGTGCGCAGGCCCAAGGCCACGGTGAAGCGGGCACCGAGCTGGGGATTGGCCAGTCCGTAGAGGATGCGGGCATTGGCGAAGGTCTTGCCACAACCCGTGGAGGCGAGATTGATGCCGAAAAAGCCCTGCTGAGCAGACCGTTCGCGCAGACTTTCGGCCAGATCGAAGGCGGTGTTTTGCCAGGCATAAGGTGCTTTGGCCCGTTCCCGGAAGCCTCTGTGGCGAGCAATGTGCGGCAAGCTTTGATCAAGTCGGGGCAAGGTGCGCACCAGGCGGCCGGCGTTGACCTCGACGCCGATCAGGTGCTCGTCGAGGCGTTGCTTGAGCTGAGGTTTTTCTCCCTCTACACGGATCGAGTTGGCGTAAAGGACTTTGCTGCCGCGCCGCACCGGGTCGCCATAGCGGATGTGGCTGGGCTGGGCCGAGTAGTAGTGATCCGCCAGCATCAAGGCCAGCCGGGAGAAGTGAAGTACGTAAGGACTGCTCAGGACGTCTAGGGCCTGTTCGGCTAGGAGCTTGGGCCGTTTGAGGATGGCGCTGGCCGTATTGGCCACATGCTGGCGCCAATGCTGGCTGTCGAATGGCAGACCGCGGTTGAAACGCCAGCAGGCGGCCTGGGCTTGGCCATTGGTGCTATTTGGATGACTGCCGCACCATCCATGCACCACGCCACCGGGTAATTTGTCCAGGGCTTCTGCATTCAATACCCTATTGAAATCGTCATTCGTCACTGGTGTTGGCAAGCGGTGATGGCTGACGATCAGCCAGCCGATGACCCGTGCCAGAGGCAATGTCAGAGCGCGGAAGGGGCTGTAGGACTTGTCCAGACCATCTCGAACGACTTTGCCGACCAAGGATTGAGTTTCGCTGCCGTCGAGTTTGGCGAGACGTTCCAGCCAGTCCCGATCGTCCTTGCCGCCTGCACCGACAAAAGCCTCGAACAGCCTCAACGATACCCACTCATGACGGAAGGGATCGACCACCGGCATGGTACTGGCCAGCTTTTTCTGAAACGCCTCATTCGCCTTGCCGAAGTCGTGAAACAGTGCCGCCAGGCAGGCCAGCAAGCGGATGTCTTCGGCGCTGTGCCAGTCGTTTTCATCACCGGTTCGCAATACATTGCGTTGGGTCATGTTGGTCGGGGTGGCGCCGCGGGCGTTGAACTGACGCATGTCGCCGACGACCCAGATCAGCTCGCTGTGGTCCTTGCCGCGTATCCAGTGACAGGCTACTGCCGTATTCTTGCGGGCAGTCTTGCGCAGCAAGCGGTGGAGTGTTTCCAGGCCTTGTTGGGTGATGGCGGTTTGCCAGGTGCGGTCGCCGCGCCGTTCGGCGAACTGGTCGAGGATGCGCCGGGTTTCGGTAAGAGCGTTTTTACTGCACTGGGAAATCAGCAATATGTTCATCGGGCGCGAGTGCCGATCTCCTGGGCAATGCCTTTCAGGGTGTCGATCATGAAATCCAGTGCCTCGGTAGCCGTAAAGGTGTTGATACAGGCCTGGCGGAAGGTCTGCTCGTCGTCGCCCCGGCTGGCAGAGATGAAAGCCTGGGGCAACACCACGGCGTCCTTGACCAAATCTGCCACGTCAAACACCAGGCCGCCGCGTCGGGTCTTGCCGTGCAGGACGGCCAGACCATGCGGCAGGCCCAGTACCCAGGTGGCACTGGCGCCAAGTCCATAGGCCAGGTAGTTGCCATGATCGAGAAGACGATTGGCCGCGTCGTTGCCCATGCCTCGCTTGGCGCGAATGAAATCGCCGTAATCCGTCGCATTGGCTGCGAACTTGAACAACTTCTTCGTAAGACGGGCCTCTTCGGTCAGTAAAGCGTTGCCATCTGCTGCCGAGTCGACGGATTTTCTGGATGAATCCAGGGCGGCCAGGAAAGCTTCCTTTGGCACCTGGAAGCCGTTGCCGGCCAGTGAACGGTGTTCGCACCAGAGCCGGGCGACCTGCTCCAGCCGGGCGCGCTGGAAGGCTTTGGCCGCCTCCAGACGAAGTCCATCGTCAAACCAGAAGCGGACCCAGGCTTGCAGATATTCAGTCGGACGGTATTCGCTTTGAGGTGACAACCAGGCCACTTCGACATCGATTTCGTGGGCACTGTAGAGCGGCGTGCCACCACCGCCACAGAAGCCGACCATCACCCCGGCCTTGGACAGCTCGCGCATGGCCGCCTGGGTGATCGATGTGCCGGTTCCAAGCAGGATTGTCGTCGTATTGGCAATGGGGATGTTCCAGTACAGGGAATGCCTGCCTTCGTCTGTGACATATTCGACTCGCCCGCCATTGACCAGTACGCGGCAATGTTCGAGGTAGTAGAGATTTGCTCGTTTGGAATGCAGGATGGTCTTGAGATCAGAGGGAGAAAACTCGTTCATGATGTATTTTCACCAGTTTCCGGTTGTGCACTGTCCTGTGCTCTTGCCAGGATGCTACCAAGAACCAGGCCGGACGAGCAGGCTGGATTTCAACGGCAAGCTAAGCGCTTTCCCAATAGGGTCGGACACCGATCCGCTCGGCCAGGTAGTCAATCAGCAC
>NZ_JAYMYJ010000117.1:0-8975 GCF_035668035.1 Candidatus Thiothrix phosphatis
GGGGTTTCATCCGTCAATTTGCCGCAGTCGGCATTGCGCTTTTCCAACCACGCTTTCTGTTCAGTTTCGAGTTGCGCCTGCTGGTCTGCTGGTAAAGCATCAAACCGAGATTTGTAAGCCGCATGGGGTTGCAGGTTGCCTTGCATGCATTCGAGCGCCTGCCCTGCCATCCCCATCAGATTCTCACAGCCGTTGAATATATCGGCCTTGCCCGCCGCCGGAAGGGGTGGCGGGGTGGATGCCGCATTGGCAGGCTTGGACTTGGAACACACTTCGCCGCCAAAAATGGCGTAATCACTGGCTTTACCATCCCGGCAAGCCTGCTGGCATTGTTGGTCGAAACCTTGCTGCACAAATCCCGGATAATCAGCCATGGCCGCCACGCCACGCATGACCGCCCCGGAAAAATCGCCCTGCGGATCAGAACAATCAGGGTTGTTTGCCCGCGCCTCCACGCAGGCAGGCATGGCGTCGCTATGCAGCCATTTGCATTGCGCCTCTTCCAGCGGTTGGGCTGGAACCGCTTCTAGCCGGATAGCCAATTGTTCCCCTTTCAGGACGGCAAGCTTGCGTTTACCGCCGGAAAAACCCAAATCCAGCTTGATGTCATCGCCATCCCGCCTGGTTTTGACAGCGCTTGGATAGGCATAAAACCCATCCGCCTTGACCACTGCCGGTTCAGCATTTTGCCGCACCACAAGAAAAGCAAAGTCATCCGTTTGGCACGCTGTCCCGCCACAATTGGACGAAAACAGCACCGCATCGTGGTCAGGGAGACTGAACATCTGGTGCAAAGCAAGGTAATTGCCTTCATCCTTGTAAACCACTTTGCCATTAAGCACCAAGGAATCAGGCGGCGCACCGAAACCGCTCCGCCCTATCTCCAGCAAGCCTGTGCGGGTTTTCAGTGTGTCGGGCGCATTTTCCGGTAACGGGGTTTCCGTCGCCTGTTGTTTGCCGTCAGCCTGCGGCTTTTCAGCCTCTGGGCTTGGCATGGGTTGATCCGCTTGCGCCATGCCTGCCTTGTCACAAGCCATTTTCACCAACGCGGCGATCTCCGGCCTGCCTGCAAACGGCATGGGTTGGTCATCTCCCGGATATTTTTTCTCGCTGGAACCGTCATCCCGATACTGGACGCCCTCCAACGCCTTGAAACTGCCACGGCAATCAGTCATCGCATCCTGAATGACATAGCCCTCATCCAGCACGCGCACCATTTTAAGGTGTGCCAAGCCATCCCCCTGCTTGACGGTATTCAGCTCGATATACAAGTGGGAAGCCATGCCTTCCTTGCCGACCTGGGCAAACCCCGGAAAACGCCCCTCCCCAGCCTCCTGCCCGCCAGTTTCCCCCGTTTCCTGACAAGCGGACGCCAGCAAGGCCAGCAGCAACCCCATGAGTATCCGTTTCATGCCTGCCCCCGGCGTGTATTGCGCTCAATGGCAAGCAACACCAAAATCAGGCTGAACAAGGCTATCAGCAGGACTGCCCCAAAAGCTGCGCCCGCATAGGTCAGGCGTGCCGTTAGCAAGGCTGCCGATGCGGCTTCCTCCTGCTTTAGCTTGTCAAACTTGAGCGCCTTGTATTGGTTAACAGCGTCCAGCCCCTCTGCTCCGGCCTTCTCGGCCTCAGTGACCGCTGCGGCCATTTCATCAAGGAATACCTGCCGCTGTCCGCTGGGCAGGGCTTCCAGCCAATCCCGCAAGGTCTGGATACGTTCTGGCGCATTGAAATGCTTTTGCAATACAAACGGCAGTTTGATGCCCGGCAAAATTGCCGGATCAGGTGGTGGTGAGGGCGTTGGGGATGCCGCATCCGAATCCTGCGGCGGCGGCTCTTCATAGACTGGCGGCTTAATTGCGTCCACCACTTCTTGAGGGGAAACTGCCGTTGAATCTTTCAGCGTCAATTTATCGCTGACCATAATCCCGCCAATCACAATGGCGGCCAGCAACCCGAAAATGAATAAAAGCGCCAACCCGCGGGTCAACACAAACAGGAACCTGCGTTCAAACGCATCAGCAAATGACATGATTATTCCCCAATAAAAACAGCCGCGTTAAACGGGCATCTTCATACAGACATCACTCTTGGACAATCCAGCAAGCCCGGCGGGATTGTCATTAATATAAAGTTAATGTATGGGGAATATACACAGCGGATTGGTGTAAAGTCCAGCGATCTTGCATGAAAAATATGCACTCTTGGAAAGCGCTGATGGGTGCGGAAAATCACCTTGGGCGGAAGCTGGAACAATGTTGCCCAGCCTCCTGCCCCGGTCAAAACTACTTGATGCTGCGCACCAGGAAATCCGGCTGGCCGCAGCTTTTCCTTGACGAAGCCAGCACATCCTTCCCGCATTCCGCAGGCTTCCCATCCTGGCTATAACAGACCCTTAACTCTTGCAGAAAACGGCCTGAGCCTGAACAGAACACGGACAAATCCCCTGCCTGCAAAGCCGGGTTGGCGGCGATGAAATCCTTTTTCAACGCATCAGCCGTGACGCGGAACGGTTTGGCGGGCTGGTCATAATTGGCGGGAATGGCCAAAGAACCTTTCAGCTGTTGGCTAAACGACAAATATTTGTCAGGCGTCAAGCCGGAGCAAGTGCCATGTTTTTCCCATTCATGGAAATAGAGCTTCTTGCTGGGGTAGAGCCCCTGATATTTTTTCACCAGCGATTCCGGCATCTTGTCGTCTGAACAATCGGAAGGATACCCCCGGTTGTATTGGGGCCAGACGCCATGCAAGACAAAGCCCAATTTTTTGCCCACCGCGCACTGGGGGTCATTGTTGCTCGCCGATGGGGAAGAAGCGCAATAATCCGGCGACCATGAGAGCGACATGACGTAATAATCAAACTTGCCGGGCTCGCCATCCGCATGCAGGCCACCCGCCATGCCTGACAACGCCAGCCCCAGCATCACCGCCGTGAAGCCTTGTTTTCCTTTCATTGGGTTTTCTCCTTTCGCAGTCAATAAGGCGGGATAATATATGAGCAGAACAGGAGAAGACCAGCGCAGCGGCATCCAAGCATGCCATACTGCAACCCACCAACCACCATTACCCGGAAGCCTGCGCCATGCAACAGCCCGACAGCAACGCCATAGCCATCAATGCGGTGCAATTGCTGCTGGCGGAAAAGCGCACATCCTTGTCCGTGCTGCGCACTGGCATCGCCATCCTGGCGTTGCCGCTGTCGCTGATGAGCTTCCTGATCGCCACCTCAAAGTACTATGACGTGTTCCATACGCTGCATCTGGTCATTCCGCTGGGTGTATTCTGTCTGGCCCTGCTGGTGCTGGGCGCGTATCTGGTCACCCATTCGTTATTGAAAATGCACAAGCACGACCGCCTCATCCGCCAGATCAAGACGGAACATGAAATGATCGGCAAATACATCGACTGAAGAATACTGGCGGTTGTTGCAACCCCGTCCCCGTCAGGGCTGCACCGCCACTTCGTAACGGCCTGCGGGCAATTGTCCGGGCAAGCGACCCCTGCCCAACGCCTCCAGCAACGGCAACGGCGGGCAGGAAAAATCAACGATGGTTTCCTTACCGCTTTTCAGCGCTTCCATCGAGGCCAGCTCATAAGCCAGCACTTCGACCAGATGCGGGACAGGCAAATCAAGCTGACGGACAAAGCCCACAAAGCGGCTGGCTTCCTCGGCGGCGAAAGGCTCCGGGAAGGTCTGGCTCCAGTACGCATCCATGATGGCCTGCACCGCCTCGTCCCCCAGATGCAGCGCCATCAGCCGGTAGCTCAGGGTCAACAAATCCACCAGCATGCCAGCGCGCACGCTGCTCACCAGATGTTGCAGCACGCCAACGCCGGGGTCGGCGGCCAGGGCGGTTTGCAGCGCATCGGCAGGCGGATGGCGGTTGACCAGCGAAGCCAACGCCTGTTCCCAGGCGGCAGGCTCCGGCAAAGCCTCCGCCTCTGGCGTGACAGCATAATCCGCCACCGGACGCCCCCCGCAACGGCTGCCCCGGCAAGCCCACAACGCATGCAGCGTTTGCAGCTGCGCCAGCAAGGCATCCATGCTGATGCCCTTCGCCAGCACATAATCGGGAATGATTTCGAAAATGATGGCCTTCAGGTTCGGCATGCGGGGAACCCATTCAAAACACAGCTCCAGCAACGCTTCCGGCACTGTCCCCGAGTGCGCATCCAGCCAATGCCCCTGGTAGGAATCGCCGCCCGCCAGATGGATTTCCCATACCCGCTCCAGCGGCAGCGACGCCAGCGTCTCGCCGATCGGCTGGCGGCCATTCAGGTGGTTGCACCAGAGGTTGTGCATGTCCAGCAACATGCCGCAATCGGCTTCCTCCGCAATCCGCGCCAGAAACTCCCCGTCAGGCAGCTCCCCACGCTGGGGGCGCAGGTAATTGGGGCCGTTTTCAAACGCGAACGGCAACCCCAACTGCGCTTGGAAACGGCGGATATTCCGCACCGCCAGCCGGACAGTCTCGGGCGACTGGAGCGGCGGCAGCAGAAAGCCCGCCGGATACGGCCCTTGCGGCCCTGGCGCGCGCAGGAAAGCCAGATGCTCACTGACCCAGGCAGGCTGCAATTGCCCGATGGAACGCAGGAATGCTTCCATCTGGCTATCATCCAGCCCCAGCGAACTGCCCACCGGCATGCCCACGCCGTGGACGATTTTTGGCTGCGGCCACTGGCGGATGCGCGCAAACGCCCGTCCGTCCAAACGGTACGGGGAATGGGTTTCCGCCTGCTTGATCCAGTAAGGCTGGGGTTCAATTTCCAGCACCTGGATCAAGTCCCTCCCCGCCTCCAGCAGAGGCTCAAGGGAGGGGAAATACACCATTCCCACGCCCAATCCGGGCAGTGGCCCCAGTGTCCGCCTAGCCGAATTCGCGGACATTCAGTTTTTCATCCACAATGAATTGGCGTTGCAGGTCAAAGCGGATGTCCCAGCCTGAACAGCAGGCGAGACAGCCGAGGCGCCCGAGAATATCCTTTTGGATTTTCTGCATGGCGTCCAGTTTGAAGTACGCGCTGGCGGGCACGGAAACCCGCACGACATTATTGCTAAGGTTCGACATCCTCAGATCCTGGATGTCATTCGCTTCGATATCAGCCATTGTATTGACTCCTATGATGAATTAGCGCCATGAAAACTGGCGGGATTGGCGATATAGCCCCGAATTGCAGTGTCCAGTGACCACCCCCTTTGGTTGGCAGGATTGTTTCAGCCCTGAAGTTTCAGCGTGTCGCTTTCACATTCCCCCACATCAGCGGGCGGCAGGAAATACGCCTTCACTTCTGTCCCCTTGTCTTTCAGCCGGGTCTTGAAACTGCCGTTGCTCAACGCCACCTCCTGGTAGGCGAAGGTTTTGGCGTTCCCCCGGGTGGAAACGCGCAGGATCACCTTCCCGCCCGCCACCGGCTTGCCGTCGCTGACGGTGACAATACGCCCGCTGGCGGTCTGCCCATCGGCGGCAAAGCGCTCGAATTTGCTGGCACGGCCCGTCACCACCTGCGCCTGCACGCCGCCCAACACCTGCATGGCGTGGCGCGGATTGTCGCGCGGGTCTTCGATAAAGGCGGCGGAGCCGACATGGTTGGGAACCTTCTGCAACTGCCGGTATTTCTCCCGCAACGGCGGCGGGTACAGGTCATTGGTCAGGTTGTCTGGCGCATATTCAAACATCATTTCAACCTTGCGGGTTTCCCCAGGGTCAAGGTACAGCCAAGCATGTTGCAAATAGGTGCGGTAAAGCGGATTGCTGTGCCCGCCGGTCAGCCAGATGCGGGTGCGCGCCGGGTAAGGGTTCCCCACCTCCACCAGCGTGATTTCCCGGGATGGCGGCGAGGCGCTGGCGGAAATGAAACGGTTGTAATTGGATTGCGCCACGTTGTTGAGTTCGGTCATTTCCACCACCGCCGGGTTGCTGGGGAGTTGATAGAGCGGAATGCGCACAATGACGCAGTAATGCCCATCGCTGGGCGGAACCCAGGAGGTGCTGCATTCGACCGTGGCCCCCTTGGGGATGTCCTGTTGGTCAAACCCGATGAAGGTTTCCGGCGCGCCGCCCAGGTTGAAGTTCTTGATGTAGAAATTCACCCGCACCGACGGCGCGTCCAGCCCGCCGTTGTTCTTGACTTTGGCGACCACAGTGTTGGTGTTGCCTACCCAGGGGACATTGAACCAGGCCGGGTCCGCCATGTTCTTGGCATTGCGCACTTCAATGTCAGGGCTTTGCCACTGGCGGTCTGGGCCTGCGGGCCAGGGGCGGATTGACGGGTCAGGTCGGCTGTTCACACCGTAGCGGATGCGCACATCCGCCTTGGAGCCATCGATACCGCTGACATCAATCCGGAAATCGGTCGGGAACACCGGGTCGGTGGTGTCGGTTTCCTTATAATCCTGGCCATTGCCCAGCACTGCCCCATCGCCGTCAATGTCGTTGTTGAGCAGCAGGATGCCGGGGCGGGAAATCGGCGGCGTATACGGCGCTGACACCACGTCCGTCCCCAGCACCCGGCTGTTGACCGGCAGACTGCGGTCGCCGATCTGGACGCCCTGCCCAGCACGGTATTCGAGGTAATAGTTCCAGCCATCGGCCAGACGGATTTCCACGCCGCTTTTGCGCCCAGCGGGCGGCGCGCCCAGTTCGATGGGGTGCAAGGTCACGGTCTGGTCAACCGGCGCGGCCATCGCCTGGAAATTGAAGGTTTGCAGCCAGCTTCCCTGCACCCAGCCGAGGATCATGCGGTGGACAATGGAAAAATGCGGCAATGGGTCATCCCAGTCCATCATTTCCCAGGCACCCGGATTGCGGCCTGCAACCCCTGGCGTGTACTGGTCGCCCAGCCCCAAGTTATGCCCCAGTTCGTGGGAAAAGGTGTCGAAGATCTCCCGGTCGCTGCCTTCGCCCCAGTCATTGGGCATGGAAATGACGCCATAATGCTTGTTGCCTTCCGCCGTGACATAAGGCCCCCAACTGCCGATGGAGGCGTAAGGCCAAGCGCCTTGCCGTGGCGGGCCATCCACCTGCTGGGAAACGCACAGCAAAGTGTCGAAATCGTTGTAATTGACCAGCCCGTCGCCCGCCGTAAAGCACGCCTGGAAATACGCGCCCTTAGGCGTGCCGTCGGTATTGAAATAATCGTCCCATGACCCCGACAGGCTGACCGGCCCGAACACCTGCGCCGACAGGTCGAAATTGTTGTAGGACACTTCCCGGTAATACAGGCGGCTGCTGCGGGTCACGCCGCCATCCGTCACGCCATTGACGACCGCATTGAGCCAGCGGTCACGATGCCCCTGTAAGTCCGCCGCATTGCTGGTGAAGCGTTGCGAGCTGGTGTCTGTCAGCAAAATGGCGATGCGGCGCGTCCCCATGGCTGGCGCAACATTGACATTTTGCGGCCCGCCCGGCCCGCCGCCCCAAGCGGAACCAGCGTTGTAATTGCCGACAATGCCGCTGAACCAGCGGCCTGGGCCTGCGTCTTCGTCCTGCCACAAGGTGTCCACGCTGAACTTCGCTTTCCCCACCAGCACATTAGTGGCGGTCTGGATCACATTCAACTCATAATCCCCCGGCTGATAGCCCGTCAGCAACATGAGGTGGGGTTTCCTCGGGTTGAACAGCCGGTCGCGGCTCGGCGACACCAGCCCGCCCTTGGCTCCGGCAGGAATTTCAAAGCGCAGGTCATCAAAGCCCAGCCCCGAACTGCTGGCGATAGCGACCGGAATGCGGTAATAGGAACCCACAAACAGTTTTTGCCGGGGAATACGCAGCGTCACCGCTGATCGCGAAGGTAAAGCAGGCATATGCAGCCCTCCTGCTCAAATTATGATAAGCCCGTTATAGAAGCCGCCACTGGAATGGCTTGCTGGAAATTTGCATATAACCTTACACCCGACGCCAGTGCGGACAAAACTGGATCAAACCCTGAGCTGTATCAGGTGTGTTACGCATTTCCCCCATACCTGCCCCAGCCCCACGACTGGGTGCCATGCCAGCCGAAGTTTTACAACCCTCCAAACGGAGACTGACGTACAATTGCCAAGGAATGAGCAGCGCCCGCCGATTCGCCGCCGCGCCGCCGACACAAGAACAAGGCGCTGCCGGGAAACGCCGCTTTCCCGGACATTCACCGCAGGAGGTCACCCATGCAGCCATTCATCCGCGCACTGCAATTCCTCAAACGTGCGCTGATCAGCTTCCGCGCCAACCAGGGCATCCTGCTCGCGGGTGCCATCGCCTATTACACGCTGCTGTCGATCATTCCCCTGTTCACCCTGCTGATCGTGGCGCTGTCGCACCTGCTGGATGAACACCAGTTGCTCGCCATCGTCCAGAACAACCTGCGCCCGATCTTCGGTGCCCAGGCCAGCAGCATCACCGCCCAAATGAACCTGTTCCTGCAAAACCGCCAGACCGTGGGTTGGATCGGGTTGCTGATCCTGCTGTTTTTCAGTTCGCTGGCGTTTACGGTGCTGGAAAATGCCATGTCGGTGATCTTCTTTCACCGGGTGAATATCCATCGCCGCCATTTCCTGGTGTCGGCCATCATCCCCTACGCCTATATCCTGATACTGGGCGTCGGTATCCTGCTGGTCACCATCGTCAGCGGCGCGCTGGAATTTCTGCATGGCGACGTGGTGGCGTTGTTCTGGAAAGTGGAGCTTGACCATGTGGCCAGCAGCATCCTCTACCTGTTCGGCATTATCGGCCTGACGCTGCTGCTGGCCTCGTTCTACATGGTGATGCCGGTAGGCAAAATTTCTTTCCGCCACGCGCTGACCGGCAGTTTCTGCGTCGCCGTGTCGTGGGAAATTATCCGCCACCTGCTGGTGTGGTATTTTTCCACCCTGTCGATGGTGAACATCATCTACGGCTCGCTGGCCACCGCCGTCATTGCGCTGCTGCTGCTGGAAGTCGCCGCCATCATCCTGCTGTTCGGCGCGCAGGTGATCGCGGAGTATGAGCGGGGCGACC
>NZ_JAYMYJ010000118.1:0-4695 GCF_035668035.1 Candidatus Thiothrix phosphatis
TTGAGCGGCTCACATATTCTAAAGCCCCCGGCTTTGCCGGGGGATACTTACTCTTGGTCAGGCCAGAGGCAAAAAACACCTGCGCCACCCACAACCGAAACACCAACAGGGTCACGGGCTTTAAAACCAAGTCAACAGGCCAGCAATCCGCCAGCAGAAAACCTGGCAGCGTAATCGGTTTGTTCATGCATTACTCCTTGTCCGGTATTTAGGCGTCTGCCGTAAATGACAGAATCCAGCCACGTTGCATGGCGGTGGTCAGCAATCCGGGCAATTGTTCCTGGAAGCGTTCCGTCAACATTGGCAGGGTTGCGCCCTGCCGCAATGCGGACAAAAAATCCCAGCCAGCTTCATCCACTTCCACCTGCCGCAATTGCCTGCCCGCCCGCCATACCAATACATACGCCGGTTGGAGAATCTGGATGCGTTCCAGCGGTAGTTTGCCGGGAAAATCTTCAGGTTGATGCGCCAGCCACACCTGATGGACAGCATAAGGTGACTGGACAAGCTGCGCCGAACCAGGCATTTGGAAACAGAGGCTTGCCTGCTGCCCTTCAGTCAGCGTCATGATTTGGGTGAAATCGCCAGCAGGCTGGTTGACCGCATGCCACGCCTGATGGCGCGCCCACTCCAGCCGGGCGACATCCGCCAGCCAGGGCATCTCTTCCAGTGCCGCATGGCGCTGCATGAAGGCCGGGAACGTCTCGCCATACTCCACCAAAAATGGCCGGGTAGGCGGCGCGTGATCCATATATTCATCGGACAATCGCCCGAAAAACGCCTCGCCCACCAATTGCTGGGTGACTTCATACACAGCGCCGAGGTGTTGCAGCAACACGCCATGCACACTGTTGCGGTAGATGCCGACCCGTTGCGCCGCATCCAAACCACCCTGTGATTTCACCAATTCCGCCATGCCTGCCCGCTGGTTGCGGTCAAAAATGGCGGCGACAAAACGGGTTTGCAGATCAGGCAAGGACACGGCTTTGCACCTCAGCGGCTTTGGCGGCTTCCGCCAACAGGGTTTCCAATTCCGGCACGTTGTTGTCCCATTCGATGAGTGTGGGGACAGCGCCGATGCGTCGGATGGCTTGCGCATACAGCTCCCATACCGGCGGCGTCACCGGGTAGCCGTGCGTATCCAGCAGGAACGCCCCCCGGTCTTCGTAACCGGCGAGATGGATTTCCTTCACCCGTTCCGGCGGAATGGCGTCCAGATAATCGAGGGGATCGAAATCGTGATTGCAGGCGCTGACGTAAATATTGTTCACATCCAGCAGCATGCCGCAGTCAGCCTCTTCCACAACCGCCCGGAAAAACGCCCATTCGGTCATGCTGGATTGCTGGTATTGCAGATAGCTGGAAACATTTTCTATCACCAGGCCACGCCCGAGCCTGTCCTGCGCCTGGCGGATGCGCGCCGCGACGTAATGGACAGTCTCTTCGGTGTAAGGCAGCGGAATCAGGTCGTGCGTCACCACCCCGTGCGCGGAAGTCCAGCACAAATGGTCAGACACCCAAGCGGGATTCAGCCTATCCACCAGCGCCCTAATCCGGCTGAAATATTCTTCATCCAGCGGATCAGCCGACCCCAGCGACATGCCGACGCCGTGGAACGTCAGCGGATAATGTTCGGCTATTTCGAACAGGTAATCCTGCTGCACGCCGCCGGGCAGCAGGTAATTGTCGGTGAGGACTTCCAGCCACGGGATGTGGGGCCTTTCATCCACAATACGGTCGATATGCTGAAACCGCAAACCGACACCACATCCCGTGATCTGGCTAGTCATGGCGATTACTTCATCTTCATGTCTTCAGCTTTGATGACAGCGCCGCCGGTGAGTTTTTCACATGTGCCTTTCGGCAGCTTGACCCACTCGCTGGGGTCGCTGTCGGCCTTGGCCTGGCCAGCACAGGCATGGCCATTACCGGCGCAATCATTCATACCGGCCTTGACGATGCCGCCGCATTTTTCCATTTCTGGCTTGGATTCGTCATCAGCCGCCATCAGCGAGGTGGAAACAGCGGCCATGCCCAAAGCCATGATTGTGGCGGCCATCAGTTGTGCGTTAGTTTTCATCATTACATTACTCCATACTACTTTTGGTGAAAAATCATCTAATCCGTAAACTTCCCGACGTTTGTCACTTCGTTGAAGTTATTCTCCTATACGCAGGCTGGCACCATGCAGATGCAGCCAGCCTTAAAAATAATCGCAATTATTGCCAGCAACAGCAAAAAGCCCCGCAATCGGGGCTTTTTTTGGTCAGGACAAACTGACCCAGCTTGGTGCGGCAAGTGAAATCAGTCGTCAGCCGCCTTGTACTGCGCCATCAGTTCCTGCTGGGTCTTGTCCGTGGCCGGTTCATAGTGGCTGAATTGGATGGCCCAGCCACCTTCCCCACCCGTCAATGAATTCAGGCGCGACGCATAATCCTCCAGCTCCGCCAGCGGGACTTTCGCCTGAATCACCATATTGCCGCCGCTTTCATCAGCCTGCGCATCATGGATTTGGGCGCGGCGGGTCGCCAGATCGCCGGAAACATCGCCCATCACGGCAGCGGGAACCGTCACTTCCAAGTTGACCACCGGCTCCAGAATGATGGGGTTCGCCTCGGCGATGGCCTGCATGAAGGCTTTGCGCCCCGCCGCCACAAAAGCGACCTCCTTGGAGTCCACGGAATGCATCTTGCCATCCACCAGCGTCACCCGGATGTCCATCAGTGGATGCCCGCTGACGGCACCGGAAGCCAGCACCTGACGCACGCCTTTCTCCACCGCCGGAATCAAGGAGCCGGAAATCGCCCCGCCCACGATGCGGCTGACGAATTCAAACCCTGCACCCCGCTCCAGCGGCTCCACTTCCAGCAACACTTCGCCGAACTGCCCTGCCCCGCCGGTCTGTTTCTTGTGGCGGTACTGCGCCTGCACGGTTTTGGTGATGGTTTCACGGTAAGGGATTCGTGGCGGCGCAGCGTCCACTTCCACATGGTACTGTTTGTCCATGCGCTCCAAGGCAATGCGCAGATGCAGCTCGCCCAGCCCGCGCAACACGGTTTCATTGGCCGCAGCGTCATACTCGATACGCAGGCAGGGGTCTTCCGCCACCAGCTTGTGCAGCACTTCTGACAACTTCTGTTCATCACCGCGCTTTTTGGCACGCAACGCAAAGCCAACCAATGGCGTGGGCAGCGTCACGCCGCCAATCCCGACATTGTCATCCTCGTGCCGCTCGTGCAGGATTGCGTCCGGCTCAATCTCATTGATCTTGGCAATTGCGCAAATGTCCCCCGGAACAGCCTGCGTGACAGGAATCCGCTCCTTGCCCTGCAAACGGTAAAGGTGCGCAATTTTTACAGATTTGCCATCAGCGCCCACCAACACTTGGTTGCCCACTTTCAGGCTGCCCTGATGCACCCGCAGCAGCGCCAGCTTGCCAACAAACGGGTCAAACTCCACATGAAACACATGCGCCAGCAGCGGTTTGTCCGGATTGGGGTCGGCCCAGACCGCCTGCGTTTTCCCACCTTGCAGCCGGATGAAGGGGTGGGGTGCGGCCTCCAGGGGGCTGGGGGCAAGCTTGGCAAGAATGTCCAACAGTTCGGCAACACCTGTGCCCGTCTTGGCGGAAGTGAAACAGACCGGCACCAGATGGCTTTCACGCAAAGCTTGCTCAAACGCGTCATGCAGTTCCGCCGCTGACACCTCGCCTTCTTCGAGATAATGTTCCATGGCGGTTTCATTTGCTTCCACCACTTGCTCGATCAGCGAGGTGTGGGCCGTGTCGACTGATGAAAAATCCGCTTCGCCCGACTCATGCCCATACACCTCCACCACTTGCGAGGCATGGTTGGCAGGCAGTTCCAGCGGCAGGCATTCCCGCCCAAACACGTCGGCAATCTCTTGCAGGCGCCGTTCCAGCTTCGCGGGCGCCGCGTCCATGCGGTTGATCACCACCATGCACGGCAAGTGCTGGTTGCTGACCCACTCCATGATCTTGCGGCTCATGGGTTCAATCCCCGCCAGCGCATTGATGACCACCACCACCGTATCGGCGGCGGACAAGGCCGTCAGCACCTGCCCTTGAAAGTCAGGGTAGCCCGGTGTGTCGATCAGGTTGATATGGCAGCCAGCATGATGGGCGGTGGCGACAGAAACATACAGGGAATGGTGATGCTCCTGCTCCAGCGGGTCAAAATCCGTGACGGTATTGCCTTTTTCAATATCGCCCTGCTGGGTGGTTTCACCTGCCTGGAACAGCAGGGCCTCAATCAGGCTGGTTTTGCCGGAGCCGGTATGGCCAGTGAAAACAATATTTCTGATAGCTTGGGTAGTATGCACGCTGCCTCCTGTTGGAATGGGTTTTTGACCATTCTACTCCGCCAGGCGTCAGCTTGTCTGATCTATATCAGGTAAGGTTTGAGTGTGAAATGAAGCGGAAAGCTTAAGAATTGGTCGGACGAGAGGATTCGAACATCTTATGACAGGAATGCACAGTAAAAGAACAAAGACTTAAAGAAGCTTCAGCCATATAACTTGTCCTTGGTTCCTTGCTATTGCCCCAAAAAATGCCCCAAATCAATGTTTACCGAACAAACCCCACCATCCGATGCGGAACTTTCACAAGCACTTTGGGAGACCTACCAAGATGCTTTGCGTCTTCTTTGTTCGCTTTTCGTTTGTACTAAAACTTAA
>NZ_JAYMYJ010000118.1:4795-8964 GCF_035668035.1 Candidatus Thiothrix phosphatis
TTAACCAATTGGCAAACGCCTGATGCGGATGCGCTGCCCCTGCACGGTTACAACACTTCCTTGCTCAATATCAGGCTGGCATTGGGAAAGAACTGTCTGGATCAGTGAGGCGCATTCCACAGCCTTCAAACCTTCAATTCTGATACGGATCACAGATGGGCTAACGGCAGATGACATCGCCAGCAGCGCATGGAAATCGGCATCCAGCGTAACCACTGCCCTACCCTCTTTGCTGGCGTGATGCAGGATGTCCACATCCTTTGCGGCGGCCATGCCAATTTCACCAACGTGGATAGCATCAATCCCTACCTGACGCAGCAAACCAGCAGCGCTACGCGGCAACCCTTGGTCAAGCAGCAACAGCATAAGGGCGCAGCTCAATTACCCGGTCATCAATGCTGGAAGCCGCATAAAGGAGCGACTGCCTGATGTCTTCATCTTCCAGTTCTGGGAATTCCTGCTTTAGCTCATTGCGGTCTGGATACAAGGCCACCAGCTCCAGCACCCGGCGCACCGTCAGGCGCAAGTCACGGATGCAAGGCTGTCCGTTCATACGTTCTGGATCAATCTGGATGCGGTCTAGTTTCATTCTGTAACTCCACTGGTAATGCTATCCAGTATAGCGGCATCTACCATGCTGGCAAAATTCACCACCCACTTTCCCTGCCCTCTAGAGCCTGCCCTGCCCTGCTTCCTCACATTTGCCCCGATTTTTTTCTGTAAGAAATCTGGTTAAAGTTCCTCACATTCCTCACATCCCTCACACAAATTTTTAAGTAACTGTTTTTAAAAGATTTGTATTTTTTAGCTTCCTCACATTTACCTGAAACTTCCTCACAAAACCTGCCCTGCTTCCTCACATTTGCCCCCTTCAAGCATGGCTATGATGCTGGAAAACCTGCCCCCTCTGCTGACTGCCGCGCCAGCAAAATGGGGTTTGAAATCAGGCTAAAAGTGGTTCTGCACTTGGGCGTAGATACGGGAAAATCTCGTATGTAAAAACCAAGCGAGGCAAGAGCGCATGAGCGGTAGTTTTAGCGGTAAAACCATCGGCAAATCAGCGATAGTTCCATCGCTAAACCTATCACTCGTTTGCTAGTCAAATTTCACATGTAAGGTATTGTAAGTTAAGATGAATTTCTGGATATTTGCAGCTAAACCTTCCGGTTTTGCTACGTAACTTTTCCTATTGATTTGTGCGAGTAATGACGATGCGGAAAACTGGAAAACTTACCGTGGAAAGCCTTTCGAGACGGTCAATCAAAGGACTTTCGTCAAAGATTGAAACCGCCTTGAATGGGGCAACCGATGGAATGTTTGAAGGATTGCAAGTGACAGCGACGCAATGCAATTACGGGGGTTTGCGCTACTGGTGGCAATGCCCTAAGTGTGGGCGGCGCGTAGGCGTCTTGTATTCGCTTCCTTGGCTGAAATCATGGGCTTGTCGGCACTGCCACGGCGCGGTTCATGAAAGTTCACAAACCGGAAGATACAAGCGTGAACTCAACAAAGCCATGAACCTGTTGTTCAAGTACAGCCGAAAACCACTAGCGGTATTGTTACCCTTCGACTTTCTGGACATTGACGACAAACCGCCAGAAATGAGATGGAGGGCATGGATGAAGATTTTTGTTAAGCAAGCAACGGCGCGTAACAAGGCAGTGAATTTTCATTTACGTGCCATGGATTGGGCACGGCGGGGCTGCATGACCCACGAAGAAATCGTTAGGGAATGGCATCGCATCAACGAAGCACAGAGGGCAACAAGTCAAGCGGGAAAACCCCGCATTTAAAGGCGCGAATTCACACCTTTGCAAATCCCGAATTCGGGGTTTGGCATCCAGTGCCTACCCTTGGCTGCGTTTCATTCTGCTGGAATCCAAGGGTGTCGTTACTGACGATTTAAGATGTTACCGGAGCCGAAGACTCACCAGCTTGGCCGATCAGCGACCGGAGCGCCCTGTTAACAGATTCAGAATCCTTGAAATGCTTGGCTATGTCAGCATCAAGCCGCACGATGTTTGTCCCATTTTGATAGGCTTGATGGTACTTGCCGCGCACCCCCTTCCCCAAATCTTCGCGTTTATATTCGTCTCTCATAAGCTAACCATCCTGATAAATCTTTCTTTCATGGCGCGTCATGGTTCTGGCGCTGATAATCCTGATTGTGCCTTCGTCCAGTTCAGTATGTGACACCAGCAACAGATTATCCATTTCACTGCTGCCGAAAGTCAGCAAGCGTTGCTCGCCTGTTGAGTGATCCGGGTCATCAAACGTCAAGGCCATTGGATCATCAAACACCGTGGTTGCTTCCTCAAAGCTGACGCCGTGCTTTCCCAGGTTGGACTGGGCTTTCTTCCAGTCCCATTCAAAGTTCACTGGATACCTCCCCTATCGCTCATGGACATTTTGCAGCGCAGGCGGTGTCTGGCTATTTGCTGCGCTTGTCGAGTTCTTCCTGAATCAATTCCCTGATACGGGATTCGGTCATATCAACTACCGGCTGTTCTTTCATTCCAAGGCCAACAGACATCAGATGCACCATTTCTGCATTGATGCTCCTGCCGCTTTCCTCTGCTGATTGCCTGATTGCCTCATAGACATCTGTAGGGATGCGAATCTGTGTCCTGAAAAAATCGTCTTGCTTACCCATTGGCCTACCTTGCGTCATGTAATTCCAGTGTATCACTAAAATAGTTGCTCGCTTGTTATGTCACTGCTATAGTGACATAGTGATTATTTAGTGACTGGATAGTGATAATGACAGAATCAGAAAAGCGTACTCAGGTACGAATGCCCGCAGACGTTCACGAACTGCTGACAGAACGGGCGAAACAGAACGATAGAAGCATGAACGCGGAACTTGTCCGCATCTTGAAGGAGGTATTGACCGGCACGGCAGAAAAAGCCGCATTTGAACGCGGGCGACTGGCTGGCATTGAACAGGCCATGAACCCTTAAACCAGTAATCGCACCAGCGGCAGGAATCCTACCTCCCGGCGCTGGCACTTCACCCGCTCAACATAACTAAAGAGGAATTGAGCAAATGCAACGCAATCATACCAATCCAACGCCCCCAGCGGGCAACCCATCCAGCATTGATATAGCAACCCTTGTCTGGAAGTTCGAGCAGCTATCCCCGGATGACCAGGAAGTGGTTCTACTGATAATCACAGCCGCCGCTGACAAAGACCTGCCCCGGCTGCGCAGCATTGCCGAAACCCTACCGGCAGAGTGGAAGCCCATCATCTACGAATGTTTCATACAGGAGGTGCAGCCATGAGCAGCACTACCCCTTGCAAGATTTATTCACCATCCCAACTGCACAGCCAGCTTGACGAAATACGCCACCTGCTGAATGTGGCTTATTTTGCGATGGACACCGCCAAGGGTAATGAAATGCGCCTTGAATCTGGCCTGTACACCATCGGGCTTGTCGCCTCAAAGCTGGACGACCTGACATTCCACTATGAGCGCATCGTTAGGGAACAAGCAGGCCGGGGGGTGCAGCCATGAGCAAAGCAATTGATGTAATCCGCGCAGACGTTCCCCCATTGGGCGAGACCTACAGCGCTGGTGCGAAAGTTCAGGCCATGGCAACAGGCGAACTTGTGACCCTCAGCATCGGGTTCTGCCGGTCAGACAAGGCGCTGGCAATCATGACGGTGGATCAGGCCGAACGCCTTGCGTCTGCCCTGCAATACGCAGCCGTCAACGCCAGGGTGCGCCGCATTACCCGCGAAAACAAAGTATGGGAGGTGCAGCCATGAACGGATACGAACAAGCCCTGAACCAGCGTATTGATGAACTTCGGGCAGAGCGTAACGGACTGCTGGTGGAGCTGGGCTTTGCCCGCGAAACCATCCGTGAATTGCTGGAAGTCATGCAGGCGGGCGGATTTGGTTGCAACACCAGCGCTTACCGCGTGGCTCGCAGATGGCTGGATAGCCAGGGGGCGCAGCCATGAGCAAGAAAGTCACCCTGACCCAAGAGCAGTTTGACGCGCTCATGAATGGGCAGAAACCGAACCCCACCAAACAGCAACAGGACAAGCCACAACCGCAGCCACAAGGCGGCATGGATGGCCTTTCCTGGTTCATGCTGTTTGTCCTGGCGCTGCTGGTGGCGTTGTTCCTTATCCCAGCAGGTGGCAAGCCATGAATGACCAG
>NZ_JAYMYJ010000119.1:0-8963 GCF_035668035.1 Candidatus Thiothrix phosphatis
CAGCTAAAGCTGACCGGCTGAAGCCGGTGGTTTTAACCTTGGGTATGGAAATAAACACTCCTTTAAGTGTCGCCTTTAAAAAGAATCCAGCATCAGGCAGTAAAGGTTCTGCTTTTCCCCCGTCGGGGTAGACGCTGGTGAAAACATTATGCGCCCTGCCGCCGTCCATCAGCCCGGCTGCCCTGCCTGTTGCGCCAGAAACGCACCCCGCCCGCGCACAATGGCGCTACCGCCAGCACGGAACATGAAAGCGCCTTCACCCGGCAGACCTTCCGCGCCCCCGGTATCAATCGCAACTTCACTGGCTTTTGAATCAGGAACCCGCATGGCTAGGCGCACGTCCAACATGTCGCGCATTTCGGTAGGAAACTCCGTTGCTTTGGGCTTCTGAATGCCAATAGTCAGGAACACGCCAGCACTGCGATGAACCCGAAGGATTTCGCCCACAACCGCTTCAACCGCTTCCTTGCCAGCCAGCGCCCGGAACTGCGGGTATTCATCAATGTAAATAAAGATTGGGGCAGGGCACGCTTCAGGGCGCTTTTTGCGGTACTGGAACCAGTTGTCACAGCCAGCCGCCACAATCTCTTGCATCCGCTCCCGTGCTCGCTGGTTGATGTCGCCCAGCATCTCCAGCCCTTCGCGCATGTCTGCCGTGAAGCTGGCGCATTGTTCACGGCGAAGGGTAGCTTTCGCATCGATGATATGAATCTCAGGCTTCAGCCCGGAAAGCCGCATACTGTGCATGTCGGCCCGGATCGCTTCCGTTTTACCTGCGCCAGTTGTGCCTGAAATCAGCATGTGAGGCGAGTCTTTGCGGTCATAGGTGACTGGCTTGCCCAGCACATCCTGGCCGATGTAGCCCATCAGCTTTCTAGGTTGCAGGGCGCTTTCATCAAATGGCACGGCCTGCCAGTCTTCACGCGGCAATGGGGCAAGGATGATGCTCTTGTCTTTACCGGCAGTCGGGATGAATCCAAGTTCTTCAGGCGCAATGCCCAGCACTGACGCAATGCGCGGCAATACCTTGGCTATCTGCTGCGGATCGTTGTTGCTGACGGTCAACAATCTGTATTGAGCACTGGCGGATTCAAACGCGGTAAGCTCGTCGTTGCCAGTCGCCATGCGCAAGCGTTCAGTCACCAGTTCATTGATCCCAGGCGCAAGCCCCAGCATATCCGGCAGGATGTCATTTTCTACATAGGGTGAGTCGAACAGGTAGCCGTCACGCAGCCATCGGGTTCTATGCAGTTTCCAAAGCTTATACAGGCCCATGCCGGTAAGCGCCGTTGCTGCGGTTGCAGGTGCGTTGGCGAACAAGCCAAGGGATGCAGCAAGCCCAATGCTTACCGCGCCAGTCAGGGTTTCAGGGGCGAAATGCGCCGGGTTGAATTTGCCTATCATCAGTTCCATTAGATTTTCCCCTGCGCCATGGCGACGCGCTGCTGTTTCAGTTCATCAATCATTTGCTCTTGCTGCCCTTCAGAGAGTTGCCCCCAGCGGTCGCCCATCTGCAATTTGAGAATGTCTTCATCGGTCATGCTGTTGTAATCAGGTGCGGGTTCAGCCGCTGCCGCCGCTGCCTGTTGTGTTGGCAGGTCTTCGCCTGAATGGTTGTGTAGCAATACTGCCCCCAGCACCAAAGCCGCCACGCCAGCCGCCCACATTGCCGGTTTGTTGGGATTGTTGCGCCCAACGGGTTGAATCGGGCGCTTGAGCAATTCAGCTTCATTCTCTTCATGCAACTTGCTGGCTTCCGCTATCAGCTTTGCATTCTGCTTTGCCAGCAACAGGCGGCGTTTAGCGACTTCAGAAAGCTGTTGCTCTACTGCCAGCTTGCGCTGTTCTTCTACCAATTCGGGATTCTCTGGGGTAGCCAGTCCAGCCGCTTTGCCCAGCAGTTGCTTGGCGGTGTCCATCGCGGATGGTGCTTGCAGCTCCGCCCAAAGCCAGCCGTTTGCCCCATTGGGTTTAGGAATGAACAAGCCAGCCCGTTGCAAGGCAGGAATAAGGTAGTTGCGGGTGAAGTTGGTAGTAACGCCATCAACAGAAACCGAGTCTTCCAGGTCACGCAGGTTGACGGGTGCGCCCGGCTTGCACTGGCTGGCAATCTGGATGATGGCTTCCTTCTGCAAAGCGGGGGCGCATACGTCCTTGGTCAGGGCGATATGCTGAATCAAAACCTGCTTAACAGACGGTTTGTCAAAAAATACTTTAACCTCCTGCATCCTCTGTTTTTCCATCAGCTTTTCATCACTGGCGGAATCTTCAATAATTCTTAATGCCGGAATGGTGAACTGCTCGTTCATGATTTCACCCTCAAGATGTAAATTAAAACAATCTGCCAAATACCTGCCAAGGGTTGATAGCCGCCTGCCAAAACCCTGCCAAAACCCTGCCAAATCGAAAAACGCCCAAAAAACGCATTTTCGGCATTTTTTCCCGCGATTTTCCCGGCTTGTCCAGGGTTCCGGTCAGGTTGAGAAATTGGCTTATCCATGGCGGTAATTTCCTATGAAAAAATCTTTCTGGATGGCGCTTTTCGGTAGCCCAAAACGCGGCTCTTGGGGAATGATTCAATGCTCACCTTGTCACCCTGGTTGCCGCCCAGAATGCGTACATTCCCTGCTGAGTCGAAGCCAGCGAAAAAGCCTACATGCCCCTGCCATCCGTCACGGGAACCGAGATACAGGACTACCACGTCGCCCGGTTGCGGGTTGTTGGTAGCCTCGCCCCACTCCAGGAATGAGCGGGCATTCAGCGCATCCGTGCCCTTGATCCCGTTGGCGTGAAGCACGGCGTTGGTGAAGCCAGCACACCATGCAGTTGAATCCGGGTTGATACTTAGCCCGGCTTGCTTGATGAAGGTGGCAAGTTCCTGGCGGTTTTCGTCTTCGCGCATACCGATAAAGCGGGTAGCGGTCTGGATCACACCGGAATCGATGCTGATAGCGTTTTCGCCCAGGGCGGCGTATGCACTCACCTTCGCGCCGTTGGCGTCTTCGTCGTCGTCATGGTGCAAGTACCAATCCCCAGCCGCGCCTGTGCCTTTCAGGTGGCTGGCGGCAATGAATCCGGCTGTACGTTTTGGATCATCCGCCCGCAACATGCCGCGCTTGAAACCGCCTTCCACGTTGAAGTTAGCCAGCGCAATAAAGAAAGCGTCCTGCTCCATTGGGGAAGCCATGAACTCGGCGTAGCTATGGCCCGTAGTCCAGTTGCTTTCGTTCTGGATGAATGCCAATTGCTTTTTCCCGCAAGTCCCTTTCTGTATGCACTCCTCGGCTTTGTCGAAGGCTTCACGCTTGATGTAGCCAGTTTGTGTGAGTGCCGCCGCCCCCGCCTGATATGCGCCGACATAGCCATAGGTGTTCCAGCCGTCATACCGGCCTGAATTCTCACGTTGGCGGAGTGCGGCCATTAACTCGGCTGTCTGGCGGTTGGACAGGCCACGGATCGCCTGACCTGAAAGCATGTTGGGCATTTCGACATTGAGCCGCGCCAGCCAGCTACCTGCGGTTTCCCCGGCATAATTGACATGGTGGTAAGCCCTCTCGACATAAGGGCTTATCTCCGTGCCAGCCGTGCGCAAGGGGTTAACGATCATGAGGTAAGCGATTGCAGCCATGGGTAGGGCGAAGTAAACCGGCAGTTCAGGGCGCAGCATGTTAGCCGCTGCTTTTGCCGCCGCATTGGCAGACGCCACGGAATGCCCGATAGCATCCACCTTGCCTTCCAGCCGCTTGAAATCCTTGTCCGTTACCACGGCAGCAGCCCCCGCAATTCGTCCACAAGCTGTTGCCAGAACTGCCCCAGCATATCCCCCGCCCATGTGGTAATCAGGGGGTTCAGGAAGGCGTGCAGCAGGAAAATAACGACAATCCAGCGCATGACCGGAAGGCAGAAATAGAACCAGATTGTCGTTACCATATTCATTGTGCCTTTTCCCATTTGTGGCCTGACGAACAGTTGCGGATACCTGCGCTTGTGTTCGTCCATGCCGCGCCAGACTGGCAAGCCGCCAGTTCTTCCGCCGTCAGTTTCCGGCCTTCCGTGTAACCGTAAAACAGGGGATTATTGGCCGTGTTGGTTGCGCCAGTTGCCCCACGCACGCCGCCTTGAACTGCTGTAGCGCCCTGCACAAAGCCGTTGTATGCGCCTTTGGTGACGCGCCCAAACTGGTCAAAATTGAGGCTTACACCGTTGGCCAGCAGGGATGCAGTCAGGGCAATGGCCATGATTCCACCAATGGTTTCCTTGGATTTAATCAGGGCGACACCTACGCCAACGCCAACCACGGCAGAAACCGCGCTCCAGGTGGTGCTTCCGCCCACTTCCAGAACTGGAACGTCGGTCAGCAGGCTGGAAGCAAGGCTAACGCCAGAAACGGCAGTAACAGCCCAGCCAATAAAGGTTGATGCATTCGCACCGTAATATTTTTCACCGTACATTGTTGTTACCCCTGTAATTCTTTGCACACCATGCATTCAGGAATTGCCGACCTTCCGCGCTCACCGGCGCATCAGATACGGCAGTATCAGCTTGTGGAATTGGTTTATCGTCGTGGCTGGCATACAGGCACAAGGCGACACCAGCCGCCATTCCCCAAAAGAAGGCTTTCAAGCCTGCCCCTGTCAGCCCCCACCATTCGTTTACTATTCGGCTACTCATTCCATGCCGCCTTGTGGCTGCGGTTGTGGCTTGTCCTGCTGCTGTTTGGTGGGTTTCGGTTTCTGCCCATTCATGAGCGCGTCAAATTGCTCTTGGGTCAGGGTGACTTTCTTGCTCATGGCTGCACCTCCCATACTTTGTTTTCGCGGGTAATGCGGCGCACCCTGGCGTTGACGGCTGCGTATTGCAGGGCAGACGCAAGGCGTTCGGCCTGATCCACCGTCATGATTGCCAGCGCCTTGTCTGACCGGCAGAACCCGATGCTGAGGGTCACAAGTTCGCCTGTTGCCATGGCCTGAACTTTCGCGCCGTCGCTGTAGGTCTCGCCCAATGGGGGGACGTCTGCGCGGATTACATCAATTGCTTTGCTCATGGCTGCACCCCCTTGGCAGGGTGCACCACGACCACTATGGCCTGGTCGCCTGTTTCCTCGTCGTTCTCATAAACGATAACAGGGGTTTGCAGTTTGTCGGCCATGGCCTTGGCGGTCTGGATGGCCTGCGCCTGGTCTTCGGTTTCCAGAATCTCGGAACCGTTGGCGTAGACCGAATAAGTAAAGCCCATTGGGGGCGTGATATGATTGCGTTGCATGTTTTCGGCTCCTTCAATTGTCAGCCGTTGATGTGAAGTCCTGCCCTTCGGGTTCCAGCCGTTGGGTAGGGCGATTACTGATTTATGGGTTGTTCGCCCGGTCAAATACTGCTTTCTGTTCTTCCCCTTCCTTCATTTTCTTCAAGATTTCCATCAGTTCACCATTCAAAGAACGGGTGTTCTGCTTTGCCCGATCTGCAAGCCATTGGTGCAGGTCTGGCTGATAGCGGGTCTGAATTCTGATTACTGGCTTAGGCATGTTGTCGATTTCCTTATTGATTGAATGACACCATACTAGATGCGCATCTAATGTGGTGTCAAGTGAAACGACACTAAAAAAGGTGTTATCCTTTTGCACCAAAAAATGAGAAGGGCAGACGATGGATATAGAAAGCGGGAAAGTGCGGATAACGCTACGAATAGAGCCAGATGTTTACGCCATGCTTGTGGATGTCATCAGCAAGACAGGCAGGAGCCTGAACAGTGAGATAACCGCACGGGTTAGGGATTCATTTTGCACTGATTCGCCCGTGGTACTCACCACTACGGAAAAGGTGTTTCAGCGCATCATTCAGGAAGAACTCGACAAGCGCCAAAAATAGCCACGCCACGCCCCCCACAAGCCCGCCATTGCCGACAGATACCCGATTGCCACGCCAGCCCGTTGCGCGGCTTGTGGCGCGTTGTGTCAATGGGGATATTTCCACCTTGACCCATTGGGGAGTCAGGTTCCCGGCCCGGTAAAGTATCGCCCCACAATACTATGTGAGATGCCTGGCACGCGGGAAAGTTGCGGGATGTGATACCCGCCCGGATTTCTTGACTGGGTTTTGATTCTGGGTCGATTGTGGGCGATTGTTTGAGAGTTTCGCGGGTGATTGTCCCCAAAGATTCACCCACGTTTGCACCAGCCACAAAAAAAGCCACCTCAGCCGCCCGGTAGCAAGTTATCAAGGAAGATTTCAACGGGAACAACTGCCGCGCCTTTGGGTGTTGTGCTGTAAACCGTCCGGTTGTGCACATCAAAAATAAGGTGTTCTTCAGCATTCGACACGCCCGGCACGCGGCTTGCTTCGTTCTCAAGTGATGACCGTAGGTAGCCCAATGGCGCTTGCCCTGATTCTCCGAAGATATTTTGCCAAGGCAAGCCTATTGCGGTGTTGTACCAGCACTCGCCCGCCCACGTCCGGCACGCACTAGCGACGTTTTGAGCAATGGCGTAGGGGTCATCTGCTAAGGCAATATTTCCATACACGTCGAGCACCAAATCCCATTTGTCCTGGTCGAGTAGTAGTGTTTTCATTGTGATTCCTTTGTGTTGATAAAGATTCTCATTAAACCTCATCCGCCAATTCACGGCATATCTGTTCAAACCGTTCTGGCGTTAGGGTGGTGGTAGCCGTCACTGTTGCGTCTACGGTGCTGGATTGCATCGGTTTTCCGTGACCACGATCTAACAGGGCATTAGCCGCGCTTACCCTTGCCGCTGGCGGTGCTGTGCCGTCCTGCATTATCTCTGCCAGTGTTTCAATCGCCGCCGTTGTGTAGCTACCTGCTACCGCCTTAACGGCTGCTGTCGCCTTGTTGCGTGTTCCAGCAACGCGCCCGCCTGTCTTGGGCGTGCCGGGTTGTCTTGGCATGGTGCGAACCCCTCAAATAGAAACGGTTAGAAACACAAGATATGGTGTCATTATTTGGCAATTACCACAAGATATGTGGCTCCGGCAGTCACCACGCGGGGAAACCGCGCCGTCCAGCCCGTGGCAAAGTCGCTGTGAAGGTTTTTCTGCAGTCACCACGCGGGAAAATGCGCCGTCCAACGTGGGTCAGGGTCGCTGTGAAGGTTTTCCGGCAGTCACTACGCGGGAAAATGCGCCGTTGGGGTTTTGGGGGTTTTGGGGGTTTTGGGTGTTCGACAACGGGGCGTTTTCCCTGTTTTTCCGGTGTCTGGTGATGTTTTGGGGGTTTTGGGTGTTCGACAATGGCAGGTTTTCCCATTTTCCTGCTGGTGCGACTTCCCCCAATGGTACAAACAAAAAAGCCGGATCACTGTCCGGCTATTGCGGGCAGGGGAGAGTGTTACAACAACATTCGCACGACAACAGTTACAACAACACTTACAACAATCCTAAATAATTGATTCCATTGGGATAAAGCAGGAAAAACAGGGCTGCGATGTTGTAACTGTTGTAAATTGTTGTACGCCAGTTACAACACGAAAAACCCTTTATATTCATAAACTTACAAGCGTTTTTCGGCTTTGTTGTAATTGTTGTAACTATCCCGCCAACGCGCCCATCAGACGGTCAAGGTAATCCGCCCATTCCTGCATCATGCGGGTGCGTTCCGGTAGGTGCTGGCTGCGGTCGTAAACCCTGCGCACCTTGGAGCCAACGGCGTGCGCCAGTTGCTTTTCTATCACGTCGGAAGGGTAGTGCAATTCTTCATGCAGCAGGGTGCTGGCGGTAGATCGGAACCCGTGCGCCTGCATCACGTCTGGCTGGTATCCCATCCTGATAAGAGCCTGCCTCACCACGCTATTGCTTGCCGGTTGCCTTGGGTCATTGCGTCCAGGGAAGACATATTGCCGGTATCCGGTAAGCGGTTTGATTTCATCCAGTAGCGCAAGCATCTGGCGTGATAGCGGGACAATGTGTTCCTGGCGTAGCTTCATGCGTTCTGCCGGGATCAGCCATTGGGAACGGTCGGGGTTGATCTCTGCCCACTGCATCTGCCGGACTTCGCCGGGGCGGGTGAACATATAGGCGCTTGCTTGCAGCAACAGGCGCGTCTCGAACCTGCCGGGATACCTGCCGATGTCCTGCATCAGCTTACCGACTTCCTGCGGGTTGGTGAGTGCTGCATAGCTCTTGTTGATTACGGGCGGGATAGCGCCTTTCAGGTCGGGCGTAGGGTCACGGGTAGACCGCCCAGTTGCCACGGCATAACGGCATATCTGCCCGATGTATTGCCGCGCCTTGTGTGCCGTTTCCAGCTTGCCGCCTGCCTCCTGCCTGCGTAGCACTTCCAGCACGTCGGGCGGCTCTATGGTGGCAATGTTCCGCGCCCCCAGCCACGGGAAAACAGCCCGCCGCAAGATGCCCGTTATCTTGCTGTAGGTGCTGTCGCTCCAGGTGTGGCGGAACTTCACCAGCCATTCCAGCGCCACGGACTCAAAGCTGTTTGCCATCATGTCGCGTTCTGCGGCTTCCTGCGCCTTCCGGTGTTCCGATGGGTCAATGCCACGCGCCAGCAGGTCACGCGCCGTCTGATGCTGTTCCCGTGCGTCACGTAGCCCGGTCTCTGGGTAGTTGCCGATCACCAGCGTATTGCGCTTGCCAGTAATGGGGCGGGTGTAGTCGTACCGCCAGACCTTGGCGGATTGCGTCACCCAAAGGTACAGACCACCCCCGTCGGTGTGCTTGGCTGGCTTGCCGTCTGGTTTGGGTTTGGCATTCTTCACTGCGGTATCGGTAAGGCGCAATTTCACGGTATCGGCTCCTCTGGGTGTGGTGGATACCGGGGAGGATACCGCAAAATAGGCGGGCTGCTATGGTGCGCTTGGTACGTCATGGGAATGTGACTTGGCACTACATGCCTGTTTTTGCTGGCTTTGCGGTACGGTATGGAACCATTGGGAAGCTGAAAGTATGCCGGTGAAGAGAATCGAACTCCCGACCCCATCATTACGAATGACGTGC
>NZ_JAYMYJ010000120.1:0-11684 GCF_035668035.1 Candidatus Thiothrix phosphatis
TGCTCATCAAGGTGAAAAGCCTATTGTCTGCTTTTTCACCTTGAAAGGCATAAAGGCAGCCTGCTAACTTCATTGACGAATGTTGTCAGAGCTTCATAGCGATGTTGTCTATGTAGACTGTTCAGCCTATTACCTAGTGCATCGGAAACTTCATCAATTACATATGAAGCAATTTTGCCGGGATTGGGGGCTGGAATCACAAACGCTCCAATAATACGTTCTGCTGAACTTCCAGTCCGCATAGGGGTGACAAGATGATTCTGTTTTCCTAGTGAAAGTACTAGCGGATCACTCCCATAGCTTGGACGAATCCTATATTGGATAGCAAAATGGGTAATTTCATTTTGAACACTATCATTCATGGTTTGGATAATATCATGCTCATTTTCTTTTATAGGCCAAGCTGGTTTCCATTTATGCGAAGAAAAGTTCACAGTCCAAATTTGGAAATACTTGACTCCATAAAAACGTTCCAAGTAATCAGCAACTGTAGTATAAAGCTCTTGTGTTTTATCCAAAGATGTGGCGGTAAGATTTTGTATTACGGACTTTTTCTTCTTGGTGCGGAATTCCACCAGAAAAAAACCAAGAAAGTCAGCAAGGGCATCCATAAAGCGGAGGTCATCATTATCGTAGGCGTGGGGCATTCCTATGTCATGTAACACAATATGCCCAAACACATAACCATCCGGGTGATGCATGGTCACACCTAACCAAGATTGGCATTCTTCATGGATGTTTGGCAATTTGCTTGGGTTGCGGATAGCACCGCGCGATGCAACAGATTGGTTGTCATTGTTGAAAGCATCAGCAGATGGGTTGGCTCTCATTGCGTCAAGATTGTCTTTTCCCCCTACAATTTGGTATAGGCTTTTTTCATCCAGCACTTGGGTGGAGCGGAAGCCTGCACGGATGTTTTCGCTTTGTTCATCAGTTGCCAGAAAGTAGTTCTCTATATCCAGCGGATTTTTAATAAGGATATGGATACGATCATGTTTATACCATTGCTTCAAGTGCTTTAGAACTTTATCCAAAATTTCACATTCGCTATGGAACATCCTTTTTTCGTCATTGGATGTCAGCTGTTCTAATAATTTGTTGCGTAGTTCATAGGTGAGTTCATCCCGCAAACGGCGGCGTAGCGAACGTATCAAGGCGGCAAGCCGGTCACTGAGCACGTCCAGAACGCGCTGAAGGCGTTTGTCGTAAGCATTTTCCTTTTTACTGTGAATGATGAAAGCACCGAGCCGTCTATCACGGCCTAAACGCATGGGTATAATCATCACAGTTCCGAACCCGGCAAATCCGGCATCCTTACATTCTGTTTTTGTTTTGAACCAAGGGTATTTGTCGGCTTTCATTGAGTTGATGGCAACGTCCGTGATGAATTGGTTGCCAGAATAAAAAGCGCCTTCAGGAGTGAGGCCATCCTCGATTTCTTCCCCAGCATAAACAATCAGTTTGTAATCTTGCGTGCCATACTCGCAATAAACAATGGATAGTTCTTCTCTGCTAATACCGGGGAGGTGTTCAATCCCCAAAAGCTTTTGTATAAGTTCGGTGGAACTTGAGGCTTTATCATCGGCTTGATCAACGAAATATTGAAGCTGGTCAACAACCTCAGATACGGTTTCCCACAGAAAGTCGCTATTCTTGTCCGTCATGTTTGGCTCACTTGCCGTCATGGTTAACACACCGTGCATTGTCATTTATAGGCTGTACGTATCTGTTGAAACGTACACATTCCTCTTGCAGCCGCTCCAAAGCCGTTGGGTGATGGTCTTTCAGCAAAACCTCCAATAGGAAGGTTGTATCCAACCCGCATTGTTGAACTTGATTCATCGCATCCCGCACCAGCCTGCGCATGATATATTTACGTCCGCCTTTTCCGGGTGCTGGTGCTCCGTCGTTGGTTAGCTTCACAAAAGCTGATAGGTGATCAAACGCAATATTGAGGGAGTTTTTCTGCTCAATGGATAGGGGCGGGTGAAGTAATTTGCCAATATGCTGGTGCCATTCCCGAAACCGCGAGGTTTGGTAAACAGTGGAAACACCCTGCAAAATCATGGCACTCCGCTCCAACCCCACCACACACTCTGCAAACACCGTATCCGCCGGAATCAGCGAACCATCATCCGCAATATAATTCTCAATAAATAGTGAGTTTGAAATCTCCACAAACCGCCCGCACCGGCAGGAGCCAATCGCTCTTTCCACGCTTTCACAGCTTGGGCAGGAAACTTCAGGCCGTTCATAAAACACTTCCGTATGTGGCCCGCATTTCTTTCCATCACTGGCAATCTGCCCCAATGAGCGTTGCCGCCAGAAGCAGTGATTTTGATCCAGCCCTACAAGCCGCCCTTCTTCTACGCCCAAGGTTTTCCAGCACTGATAACTCGCCTCATCCCGCCCGAATTCTTCATCATCCAGATAAGTCACCCAAAGACGGTCTTTTTCCAGCCCTAGCGTCTCGGTCAGAAAACGCCACAAACGCGGCAATACGGTTTCCCGTTTGCTACAGCCGATATGGAACGCCGCCGACATATGGAACAGGCTCAAGCGTGTGGGGTCTTCCCCCACCTGCTTCATGTCAAAATGCCGGAAACAGGGTTGGGTGAAAGCAAACTTGCCACCTGTTTCCGCTACGATTTTGTCCAGGTCGTTTTCTACCTGGATCAATCCGGCGCTCATGACAAATGACATTGGCACTGAATCGTGCAAAAGCGAGGAGGGCGGTAAACGGGTGAAACCATCCTGTTCATGCAAAGATAAAAAAGCCTCGCTGATAGCCTGGCACTCCAGGGCGTTGCGCTGCATTGGGTTCATGAAAACATCCCTCGCCGGGTTACAGGAGAATTCCCGTATGGAAATAATGTAAATGCCCTTGCTCAGTCTTTATAACAAGTTTGCCTAAGTTTTGCCATATCTGGGCGTCGCCGGATTTCCACTTTTTCCTATTCCGGCATAAACTTTCCCTAACCCCAATATCAAGGAATGTTTGCATGACGGCAATCGAACACCGTGTCCATACCGCCGCGCAGGTGCGCCAGCTCGACCAGGTCGCCATTCAGGAATACGGCATCCCGGCTTACACGCTGATGTCGCAGGCGGGGCAGGCTGTTTTCGGCCACATCCGCGCCGCCTGGCCTGACGCCCGCTCGCTGTGCGTCCTGTGTGGCGGGGGCAACAACGGCGGCGATGGTTACGTCATTGCCCGGCTGGCCTTGCAGGCGGGCTGGCGGGTCACGCTGCTGGCGTTGGGGGATGTGTTGCGCTTGCAGGATGCGTCCCGGCAGGCGTTCGGCGATTTCATGGCGGCGGGCGGCCAAGCCCTGCCGTTTGATGGCCAGTTGCCGGAGGCGGAGGTGATGGTCGACGCCCTGCTCGGCACCGGCCTGGATCGGGCTGTGGAAGGCGCATACGCCGCCGCCATCAACCTGCTCAACCAACAGGCCGCGCCGGTGGTGGCAGTGGACATTCCCTCCGGCCTGCACACGGACACTGGCCAGCCCTGTGGCTGCGCGGTCGAGGCCGACCTGACCGTCACCTTCATCGGCCTGAAAGCCGGGCTGCTGACGGGGCGGGCGCGTGATCACTGCGGCGAGTTGCATTTTGCCCGCCTGGAGGTTCCGGATGAGGTCTATGCACGGGTTCCCGCCGATATGCAGGTGCTTGGTTCGCACACCTTGGCTGGCTGGCTGCCGCCGCGCCGCCGCTCCACCCACAAGGGCGATTGCGGCCATGCCTTGCTGGTGGGCGGCGCGCCCGGCATGAGCGGCGCCGTGCGGTTGGCGGGGGAAGCGGCGTTGCGCGCCGGTAGCGGGTTGGCGTCGGTCGCCACCCATCCGGAACATGCGCCAGTCCTCAACCTGCTGCGCCCGGAACTGATGGTCAATGCGATCGAATCCCCCGTCCACTTGCGGCCATTGTTGCAACGCATTGACGCCATCGGCATTGGCCCTGGCATGGGGCAAACCGCTTGGTCGCGCGGCTTGCTTACCATCGTCCAGACCGCAGAACAGCCCAAAGTGCTGGACGCCGACGCCCTCAACCTGCTGGCGCAGACCCGTAGCCATCGCGACGACTGGATTCTGACGCCGCATCCCGGCGAGGCCGCCCGCCTGCTGGCTTGTGAAACCGCTGCGATCGAGCAGGATCGCGTCGCTGCCGCCCGCCGCCTGCAACACGAATACGGCGGTGTGGTCGTGTTGAAAGGCGCAGGCGCATTGGTCGCCTCCGCCGAGGGCGTGGCGTTCTGTCCGGCAGGCAATCCCGGCATGGCATCCGGTGGCATGGGCGACGCCTTGACCGGCGTCATTACCGGCTTGTTGGCGCAAGGCTTGGCATTGCGCGCCGCCGCAGAAGTTGGGGTATGGGCGCATGCCCGTGCGGGCGATCTGGCTGCCATGGGCGGTGAACGCGGTTTGTTGGCCAGCGACCTGCTGGCGCATTTACGGGAAGCAATCAACCTATGAACAATTGGCGACGGCTGGAAGATGAAGCCGCCATGCTGGCGTTCGGGGCAAGTCTGGGGCAACGGTTTCCTTCCGGCGGGCTGATTACGCTGCATGGTGACCTGGGGGCGGGTAAAACCACGCTGACGCGCGGTCTGTTGCGGGAACTGGGGCATGCGGGCAATGTCAAAAGCCCCACTTACACCCTGGTCGAACCCTACCATCTGCAAGGGCGCGACATTTACCATTTCGATCTCTACCGTTTGGGTGATCCGGAAGAGTTGGAGTTTATGGGGATGCGCGATTATCTACGCCCCGACGCATTGTGTCTGGTGGAGTGGCCGGAGAAGGCGGGTGGCTGGTTGCCGGAGCCGGATTTACGTGTCCACCTCCGTCACTGCGGCACAGCGCGCGAAGTGCTTCTAGAGTTAATAAATTATTAATTATCATATAGTTGCAAAGTTTTACTAAAAAACAACTTGAAAAATATCTGGCTCTTGTCTAATACTAATAGGAAAGAAGCACCAACCCATTCATTATCTAAAAACTGTTCAGCAAAGAGCGGTTCTTTGTTGCAGGTGAGTATTGCTTGAGATTTAGGCCATGAACACTAACAACCTAACCCGGAGAGGCTTCATTCTTAAACTGGGTGCGCTGGCGGGAAGCATCGTCAGTGGGTTCGCTGTGCAGGATGTCGCCATCGCTGACAATTCACGTCCTGGTCGCCTGACCGGTGCCAAGCTGTCGGGTTCGGCAGATACGCTGACATTTTCGTTGCAGGTGGATGAGCCGGTTAAATATGCGGTTTTCACGCTAGATTCGCCTGACCGGGTGGTGATTGACCTGAAAAACACGACGATGGCGGGCAAGCTGAAAGAGGGGGCGTATGACCGTGCGCCGCTCAAAAGCATCCGTTATGCGGCGCGCAACGATGGCCGTTTGCGGGTTGTGCTGGATATGCAGGAACAGGTGTCGGTCAAGTCGGCCATGCAGTCCGACGGCAGCAGCAATGTCCTCAACGTCACCATGAAGCCGACCGGCAAAGGCGCTTCCGGCAAAGCTTCCGAGCCTGAGGCCGAGCAGCCGAAACCTGACAAGGCCGACAAGGCGAAGAAAAAGTCAGACACAAGCGGTAAAGCCAGGAAACAAAAGCCGGAGGGCGATTCAGAACGTCCGGTAAACCCCGAACCCGGCAAAGGCAAGTTCATTGTGGTGATTGATCCTGGCCATGGCGGCAAGGATCCTGGGGCGATTGGCCCTGGCGGCACCCGTGAAAAGGATGTGGTGCTGCAAGTCGCCCGCAAGCTGAAAAGCCGCATCGACCGTGAAAAGGGCATGAAGGCCATCCTGACCCGTGACAGCGACAAATTCATTCCGTTACGCGACCGCATGGACATCGCCCATCAGTATAATGCGGATTTGTTCATTTCCGTTCATGCTGACGCCAGCCCCAGTTCGCGGGTCAGTGGCTCATCCGTTTACATCCTTTCAGAAGTTGGCGCTTCCAGCGAAGCGGCGCGTCTGTTGGCGGAAAGTGAGAATTCCTACGATGTGAAGTTCGGTAGCCACAGCCTCAGCAACACCAGCAGCAAGGTGGCTTCCATCCTGCTGGATCTGAGCCAAAATGCGATGATTGACCGCAGCCTGAACTTGGCGAAGGGCGTGCTGGGCGAATTGTCCAAAGTCAACAACCCGTTGCGCCGTCAGGTGGAAAGCGCCCGTTTCGTGGTGCTGCGTTCGCCGGACATCCCATCCATGCTGGTGGAAACCGCCTTCATCAGCAACCCGTCCGAAGAAAAGCGCCTGCGCACAACTGACTACCAGCAGAAATTGGCTTCCGCCATGTTCCAGGGGGTCAAACGTTATCAGATCGCGTATGCGGATGACGGTAAGGTCAACACCTGAGTTTCGCCGATAGGGAGAACGTTCTCCCATTTTGTCAGAGTGATGGATCTCTCTGCTGCCGGAGCTGGTCTCCGGTTTCTTTATTCTGGCGGCAGGATGTCAGGCCGATAGGGCAAGTGTTGGCTGGCTGTGCGCATATAATCCTGCACGGTTCCCTTTTCATAAAGTGCGTGGCGTTCAACAGCCTGCCGGAACGCCGCTTCGCGCAGCCAATGGGCTGAACGTGTCAGGGTGGGGATGAAACCGCGCGGCACCTTGTGTTCCCCTTGCGCGCCCGGTTCAAAGACCTGCAAGCCGTGGCGGATGCAGTAGTCGATGCCTTGGTAATAACATGCCTCGAAGTGCAGGCTGTCGAAATACTCCGTGCATCCCCAGTGCCGCCCGTACAGGCGGGTGTGGCTGCGGAACATCAGCGAACCGGCGACACATTCGCCCTCACGGTTATCTGCCATCACCAACAACACCTGCTCCCCCAACGCCCGCGCCATTTCACGGAAAAAGCCCAGGTTCAGGGTCGGCACGCCCCATTTGTTCTCGAAGGTGAGCTGGTAGAAAAAGGCGAAGCGTTCCCAGTCCGCATCCGTCGCCGTATTGCCATCCAATTGGCGCAGGGTAATGCCTGCGTCCATCACCTTGCGGCGTTCCTGACGGATGTTTTTGCGTTTTTTGGGTTGCAGCGCGGCGAGGAAGTCTTCGAAGGTCTGGTAGCCCTGATTTTTCCAGTGGAACTGGCAATCGTGGCGGATGGTCAGGCCCTGCTGCATCAGCCAGTCAAGCTGCGCGGCGGTTGGAAACAGGCAGTGAAAACTGCTGGCTTGCAGGGCTTCGGCGACTTGCATGGCAGCGGACAGCAGCATCGGGAACAGTTCCGCTTCCCGCCCCGCCAGCGCCAGCAGCCGTTGCCCGCTGACCGGCGAATAGGGGATGGCGGACACCAGTTTGGGGTAATAGCGCATGCCCCGCTGTTTGTAGGCTTCCGCCCAGGCATGGTCGAAGACGAATTCGCCGTAGTTGTTGTATTTCTCGTACAGTGGCATGGCGGCGACCAACTCGCCTTGTTCGTAAACGGCGATGTGGCGCGGCAGCCAGCCGAATTCCTCGCCCACACAGCCATGATGCTCCAGTGCCGCCAGCCATTCGTGGCGCAGGAACGGGTTGCCGTCTGCCACCAGCGCGTTCCACTGTGCAGCGGGGATGTCGTCAAGCTTGTCAAGGATTTGGATCTGCATGAGGGCGGATGGTATGTGCTTCACGCCGGGCGGACAATTTCCCCGGTCAGCCCATGGCGTATTTCGGTGGGTTGCGCCTGCTCCCCCAGCGGGGCGTCGAGGATGCAATCCAGTTGGGCGCCGAATTGTTGGCGGACTGCCTGTGCGCTGCGGGCGGGCGGCTGGTCACTGAGGTTGGCGCTGGTGGAAATGAGCGGATGGCCGAGTTGCAGGCACAGTTCCCGGCAAACCGGATGGGCGGTGACGCGCGCCGCCAGGGTGTCATGGTCGCCACGGATTAGCGGGGAAACCTCCGGGCGCACTGGCAGCAGCCAAGTGACTGGGCCGGGCCAGGACGGCAGGACGCGCGCCAGCAAGACATCATCCAGCGGCTTCAGCCATGGCTCCAACTGGGCGAAATCAGCGGCGATCAGGATCAGCCCCTTGCTGGCGGGGCGTTGCTTGAGGGTGAGGATGCGCTGTACGGCGGCCAGGTCGGCGGGATTGCAACCCAGGCCGTAAACGGCTTCGGTCGGATAGGCCAGGACGCCGCCCTGGCGGATGCAGCGCAGGGCGGCAGGCAAATCAGGGTCTGCCGAAACCATGTTCAGCCAGCCGATTTCTTGCGGGCTGCAGGTTTTTTGGCGGTGGCGGGTTTGTCCTGGGTGACGGCCTTTTTGGGCGCGGCTTTGGGCTTTTCCACCGTGGCTTTGTCAGCATCCGTAGCGGCCTCTTCTTTTTTCGCCGCTTTTTTGGCGGTTTTGGCTTCCGCCGCCGTCGCCAGCAATGCCTGGCATTCTTCCAACGTCAGGCTGTCGGGGTCGCGGTCTTTGGGCAGGCGCGCCTGAACCTTGCTGCGTTTGACCACTTGCTGCAAATAAGGCCCCCAGCGCCCCTTGAGGATTTGGATGCCGTTGCCAAAATCACGCAGGACTTTTTCCGCATCTTTCTGGATTTTTTCGGCGATCAGTTCCAGCGCCCGCTCCAGGGTGATGGTGTGCGGGTCGTCTTCCTTTTTCAGCGAGGCGAACTGGTCGCCGAATTTGACGTAGGGGCCGAAGCGCCCGACGTTGGCGCTGATGGCTTTGCCGTCTGCGGTTTCACCCAGATGGCGCGGCAATTTGAACAGTTCCAGCGCTTCTTCCAGCGTCACGGTGTCGAGCTTCATGCCGGGGCGCAGGCCAGCGAACTCGGGCTTTTCCTCGTCATCGCGGGTGCCGATCTGCACCATGGGCCCGTAACGGCCAAGACGCACGGAAACTGGCCGCCCGCTGTTCGGGTCGACGCCGAGTTCGCGCGATTGCAGCACGTCGCTACGGTTGACATTCCCCATCTTTTCGTCAACCAATTTGCGGAACGGCTGCCAGAACTCGTCCATCACCGGCACCCAGGCCTTTTCCCCGCGCGAAATCGCGTCCAGCTCGTCTTCCATATTGGCGGTGAAGCTGTAGTCGACGTACTGCGTGAAATGCTCGGTCAGGAAGCGGTTGACGATGCGCCCGAGGTCGGTGGGGATGAAGCGGCGGTTGTCCATTTCCGCATACCCGCGCTTTTCCGACAACAAGGTGGAAATGATGCTGGCGTAGGTGGAGGGGCGGCCAATGCCGAATTCCTCCAGCGCCTTGACCAGCGAGGCTTCCGAATAGCGTGGCGGCGGTTCGGTGAAGTGCTGTTCGGCCAGGATGTCGTGCAGCGTGACGCTTTCGCCTTCCGCCAATGGCGGCAGCGGGTTTTCCTTTTCACTGGCACGGTCGTCCAGCCCTTCCTCATACACCAGCAGGAAGCCGGGGTCGCGGATGGTGGAGCCGGTGGCGCGGAAAAAGCTGCCCGGTTCCGCATCCAAGTCCGCCGACACGGTGTCGATGGTGGCGTAGATCATCTGGCAGGCGACGGTGCGTTTCCAGATCAGCTCGTACAGCCGGAACTGTTCCTCGTTGAGGTGCGCCTTGACCTGCTCCGGGGCGCGCAGGGCGGAGGTCGGGCGGATCGCTTCGTGCGCTTCCTGTGCGTTCTTGGACTTGGTTTTGTAGAAGTTGGGCGTTTCCGGCAGTTTTTTCTGGCCGTAACGCTGGCCGATCAGTTCGCGCAGTTCGGCGATGGCTTCGTTGGCCAAGTTCACCGAGTCAGTGCGCATGTAGGTGATCAGGCCGACCGGGCCGCTGCCGAGGTCAATGCCTTCGTACAGTTGCTGGGCGATGCGCATGGCGCGTTGGGTGGAAAAGCGCAGCTTGCGCACCGCTTCCTGTTGCAGGGTGGAGGTGGTGAACGGCGGCGCGGGGTAACGCTTGCGCTGTTTCTTTTCCACCTTGCTGACCCGCAATTTGCCGTTGGCGGCTTGCAGCAGGCGGGCGCGCACCGCAGTGGCCTGCGCTTCATTATTAAGGTCGAATTGGTCGAGTTTGGCACCATCCAGGGTGTGCAGGCGGGCGCTGAACGCTTGCGCATCCTTTTCGTTCTGCGCCGTCATCGTCCAGTATTCCTGGCGGACAAAGGTTTCAATCGCTTCCTCGCGCTCCACGATCAGGCGCAGGGCGGGGCTTTGCACGCGTCCGGCGGACAGGCTGGGCTTGATCTTGCGCCACAACAGCGGGGAAAGGTTGAAACCGACCAGATAATCGAGCGCGCGCCGCGCCTGTTGCGCATCCACCAGTTCCTGCGCCAGGTCGCGCGGATGCTGGATGGCCTCCTGAATGGCGCGCTTGGTGATTTCATGGAACACCACGCGCTGCACGTTCTTGCCTTGCAGCGCACCGCGCTCCTTCAACAATTCGTACAGGTGCCAGGAAATGGCTTCACCTTCGCGGTCCGGGTCAGTCGCCAGAAACAGGTTGTCGGCCTTTTTCAGCGCACGGGCGATGGCGTCGACATGGCGCTGGTTGCGGTCGATGATTTCATAGCGCATGGCGTAGCCGTTGTCAGGGTCGACAGCGCCTTCCTTCGGGATCAGGTCGCGGACATGCCCATAGGAAGCGAGCACTTCAAAGCCGCTGCCGAGGTACTTTTGGATGGTTTTTCCCTTCGCCGGAGATTCTACGATTACCAGATTTTCGCTCATTTTTTATGCTGAAGACGTTTGCAGTCTGTGTTTCGATTGGTCACAAGGGCGCATTTTATGCTGGTAAATGGGGAAAAAGTAAAGTTTTGTGACGGCAATCGCTGAAAAAAAGCAGGCTGTCCCCTTGCGGAAGCCTGCCGCTTTCAGTGTGGGAGGGGGTTATACAAACAGGCTCACATCCGCTTTCTGGGCGATGGGAAGAAAGCTGGCGGCACCGATCCAGTCGCTGACTTCGGGGATGAAATCCTCTTTTTTATAGCCGAACAGATCGACCGTCATCTGGCAGGCGACCAATTTTACATCGGCTTCCAACGACAATTCGCGCAACTCTTCGATGGAGGCGATGCCTTTCTGCTGCATGGTCATCTGCATCATGCGGGTGGCGGCGCTTTCAAAGCCGGGGATGCCCGCCATGATCAGGTTCGGGATCGGCAGGCTGCTTTGGCGCAGCCACTCCGGCCCCAGCGGCATTTTCATCGGCATGGCGGGGTTGCCGAGCGGGCTGACTTTCAGATCCAGTTTCTTTTTCAGCAATTCCAGGCCGTAGAAGGTGAAAAACACCGCCACGTCCCAGCCCAGCGCGGCGGCGGTGGAGGCGAGGATGAACGGCGGATAGGCCATGTCCAGCGTGCCTTTGGTGGCGATGATGGTCATGGAGGGTGTGTGGTTGGCTTCACGTTCCGCCATTTTTTGTTCAAAGCGTTCATCGAACCATTGCTCGAAGACGCTTTTGTCGAGTGTGGCGGGTGCGGTTTGTGCGGCTGCGGTCATGTGCGTCTCCTCAGGCTTTGCGGATCAGGAAGGAAAATTCGCCGTCAACGCCGCCGGACGCCACCAGTTCGTTGCCGGTCTGCTGGCAGAACGCCTGCATGTCCTTGACCGAACCGGGGTCGCTGGCGTGGATTTGCAGCGTCTCGCCCGCTTGCAAGGTGTTCAGCGCTTTTTTGGTGCGCAGAATGGGCAACGGGCAGTTGAGGCCGCGTGCGTCGAGGGTCTGGGTAGCTGTGGTCATCGTCATGTCTCCTTTTGTTAAGGTTGGGTTATCTGACCGGTCGGTCAAGC
>NZ_JAYMYJ010000120.1:11784-31809 GCF_035668035.1 Candidatus Thiothrix phosphatis
GTCATCGTCATGTCTCCTTTTGTTAAGGTTGGGTTATCTGACCGGTCGGTCAAGCTTGCAGCCAAAATTTTTTACGCCGATGTTGTTCCGATACGGATGTGCAGGACAGCGTCACCGATCCGGCGCACGATTTCCGGGTCGTTGCGGGTTTTCGCCAGCAACATGACGCCTTCGAGATAAGCGAGCATCGCGGTGGCGGTGGCGGCGGTGTCGCACGGGGGAATGTCGCCTTTCTGCACGGCTTCCTCCAGCGTATTGCGGACATCATCCGTCAGCTTGATGAACAGGCTGTCGATCCGCTGGCGGATGGTTTCATCCAGCGTGCTCAGTTCCGAGGCGATATTGCCATACGGACACCCCAGCGTTTTGCCGGTTTGTTCCTGTGTCAGCTTCTGGAACTCGTAAATGTTGTCCAGCCACGCCGACAGCCGTTGCAGCGGCGTCAATTCCGGGCGGAAGGCGCGGGCGAAAACATTTGCCTTCAGCTCGGCGAAATATTCATCCAGCAAGGCCAGCGTCAATTCCTGCTTGGAGGGGAAGAAATGGTAGAAACTGCCTTTCTGCACCCCTGCCATGTCGCAGATTTCCTTGACGCCGACATGCCCGTAACTGCGCGCGTAAAACAGGTCACGGGCGCTTTTCAGCAGGCGGTCACGGGTGTTGTTGGTCTGGTTCATAAGTCGATACTAATTGACTGGTCGGTCAAATGCAAGCGGTGGAATTTCCCCACGACGGAAGCGGTGGAAGGTTTTGGCCTATACTGGCCAGATGGGGATAACCCTCCACCATCCCAAAGGAGCAGAGCTTATGTTGCGTGCGATTTTTCTGTTATTGCTGACGGGGCTGTTGGCGGCGTGCGTGGGTGCCGGGCCGGTCAAACCGGCTCCGCAAACCCTGAATGGAACGCCCGTGCAGGCAGCGAATACGGTGGCGCAAGCCATCGCCGGGTTGCAGGGCGGCAATGGCGGCTTGCAGCCATTCACCAGCCTGTTTGATCCGGCGGGCGTGCGCTTCATGCCCTATTACCGGATGGAGCCAGGCGATGTGGTGTTGACGGCGGCCCAGTTCGAGGGTGATTTCATCCAGCAGAATCCGCCGCCACGGGTCTGGGGTGTGGAAGACGGTTCCGGCGACCCGATCAGCCTCAATATCCGTGACTATTTCAACCGCTATGTGTGGAATTTCCCCTATAACAGCGGCGCGACCGTCACCCTGATCAACAGCAACGGCGATTTCCATTCGCATGGCAACCTGATCAATAACCTGCTGGCGAGTTTCCCGGCCCCGCAGTACCGGATCGTGGAATACCATCAGCCGGGAACCAACCCGGCCTACAACGGCATGGATTGGAGCAGCCTGATGGTGATCCTGAAAGACGTGGGCGGCGGCAACCAGTGGGCGCTGGTCGGGCTGGCGCATGGCGCGTGGACGATCTGACAGGTTGGCCTACAACTGGCCGCCGAGCAATTGCAGCGCCTGTTCCAGCGCGGGGCTCCAGGGCTGCGCGCAACTGAGGCGGATGCAATTCTGATATTTCTGCGTGGCGGAAAAAATTTGCCCCGGCGCGATGCTGATTTTCCGTTGCAGCGCCTGTTGGGCCAGTTGCAGGGCGTCAACATTTTCCGCCAGCTCCACCCACAGCACAAAGCCGCCCTGGGGCTGGGTCACTTTCACGCCTGCCGGAAAATAACGGCTGATGGCCTGGGTGAACAGGCTGACCTGTTGCGCGTAATGGGCGCGCGTCCGCCGCAGGTGGCGTTCGTAGCCGCCGTGGGCGAGGAAATCCGCCAGCGCCAGTTGCGGCAGGGTCGGGGCGGCGAGGTTGACGACGTATTTGAGGTATTCCGCACGCTGGAACAGGTGTTCCGGTGCTGCCATCCAGCCGATGCGCAGCCCTTGCGCGATGGTTTTGGAAAAGGAGGCGCAATAGATGACATGCCGCCCTTCCGTATCGAAACTGTGCAGGGTGCGCGGGTGTTCGCGGTGGAAACCGAGGTCGCCGTAGATGTCATCCTCAATCAGCAGCAGGCGATGGCGGCTGGCCAGTTGCACCAGTTGCTGCTTGTGCGCATCCGGCATCAGGCCGCCGAGCGGGTTGCTGAAATTGGGGATCAGCACGCAGGCTTTCACTGGCCATTGCGTCAGCGCCAGCTCCAGGGCGGGCAAACTGATGCCGGTTTGCGGGTCAGTGGGGATTTCCAGCGCTTTCAACCCCAATGCTTCGATCACCTGCAACAGGCCGTAGAAGGTGGGCGACTCGATGGCGATAATGTCGCCGGGTTGCGCCACGGTTTGCAGGGCGAGGGAAAGCGCCTCCTGACAGCCGTTGGTGATGAGTATCTGCTCAGGATTGACGCGGCTGCCGGACAGGTACAGGCGGCGGGCGATCTGCTGCTGCAATTCCGGCAATCCGGGCGGAAAGGCATAGCTGGCGGCACGCATGCCATGCAGGCGGACGACTTTGGCGAGACTGCGCTGGAAGGCGCGCATCGGCATGAAGGACGCATCCGGCACCGCTGCGCCAAGTTGCACGAAACCGGGCTGGTTGGCGGCCTGCGCCAGTTGCAGCACCAGTTCCTGCCCAGTGACGGGGGTGGGTCGGAGTTCCGGCTGGGAAGGTGCAGGCGTCTCCGGCTGTGGCCATGCACGGCGGCAGACGTAATAGCCGGAACGCGGGCGTGCTTCGATCACGCCGCTGTTTTCCAGCCGCCGTTGCGCTTGCACGATGGTGGAGATGCTGACGCCGAACTGCTGGCTGAGGCGGCGCACGCCGGGCAGGCGTGAACCGGGTGGGTAGACGTCTGCCTTGATGTGGTCGTGGATTTTGTCGGCGATGTCGTGGTAGAGGGTCATGGCGGTGCAGGGTTTGTGAACTTGCCATTACTCTAAAACCAGTTTCTCCGCTTGTCTCCGGTTTTGTGCGCCGGTTCTGTCAACCGGCGCGGTATGGGAAGGGTTGTGCAACCTGGGTTTGTTACACCATGCCTGCCAGCGTTTTTTCAAACGCCAGCGGGTCTTGGCGGAACTGTGCATACATCTGCGTGGAAAAATCGTCAGGGAAGACGTAAGTTTCACCCTTGCCAAGGGCTTGCAGGATATTGCTGGCGATCTGGGCGGGGCTGGTCTTGGCCATATCCCATTCTGCGGTCATGCCGGTATCCACTGGGCCGGGGTAGACGCCAATGACCAGGATGCCGTCCGCCGCCAGTTCCGCGCGTAGGCCCTGGGTGTAGGAATGCATGGCGGCCTTGCTGATTGAATAGGGCGCCACGGTCGGGAAATTGCTGAAAGATATAATGGAAGCAACGTTGACGATGGCCGCTTGCTCCGACTGCCGTAATTGCGGCAACAGCGCCGGGGTGAGTTGCAGGGGGGCGAAAAAGTTGGTTTCCATTTCCCGCCGGGTGGTTTCCAGCGTGTTGGCGGAGGTCAGGTTGCAACCGCTGGCGATGCCTGCATTATTGATCAGGATGTCCAACGCCGGTATTTGCTCGGCCACAGCCGCAATGTGGGCAGGGTTGGTGACATCCAGCAGGATGGGTTCCACTTGGTCAGGGTAGCGTTGCGTCAAGGGTTCCAGGCTGGTGATGTTGCGTGCGGCTGCGTAGATTTTTTTGACACCGGCTGCCGCCAGCGCCTCAACCAGCGCTGCGCCTATGCCACGGTTGGCACCTGTGACCAGGGCGGTCTTGCCTGCTAATGAAAAGGTGTTCATGGTGTTTTCCTATTCAATGTATGTGTGTGTGCCATTATTATTTGAAACGCTGAGGATGATAATCGCCATTCCCGATATAGGATTTATTCACTCCAGGTATAAATGAAGCATGGACACCGTCAATAACCAGTTGCTTGCCGCCATGCAGGTGTTCGTTTCTGTCGTCGATAGCGGCAGCTTTTCCGAGAGCGCTCGGCGGTTGGGCATTTCCCAGCCGTCGGTGTCACGGCAGGTGAATGCGCTGGAAGAACGGTTGGGTGTGAGGCTGTTGCAACGCAGCACCCGCCGCCTGAGCCTGACCGAGGCAGGGCAGATTTACTACGAAAAGGCCCGCCGGATTCAGCAGGATTTGCTGGAAGCCCAGCAGTCAGTCAGCGGCTTCAGGGAAACGCCTTCCGGTCTGCTGAAGATCAGCACCTCTTACGCTTGGGTGGAAATGATTACGCCCCTCCTGTCCGAATTTCTCCAGCAATACCCGCAGATCAGGCTGGACATCGAATGCAATGACCAGGTGCAGAACATCATTGAGGACCAACTGGATCTGGTGATTCGGGTAGGGGCGCTGGAAGACAGCTCGTTCGTTGCGGTGCCGATCAGCCCCATCCGGCTGGTTGCGTGCGCGACCGGAACCTATCTGCAACGGCATGGCGCGCCCCGGACAGCGGCGGATTTAAGCAACCATGTTTTCGTTGTCCATCGGGATTTCAGCCGGATGCTGGTGATGCAGGATGGCGAGCCACCGCAGCAGATCAAGGCTGCCGGGCTGGTTAGCTCCAATGCGTTGTCCGTGATGCTGGAGGCGCTGCGCCAGCACCTGGGGCTGGCGGTGTTGCCGGATTTGCTGGTCAATCACCTGCTGGAAACGGGTGAACTGGTGAACCTCATGCCGGAGGCGGAGTTCCAGATCATCAATTTTCCGGTCAGCCACGTTTACGCGCTGTATTCGAACCGCAGGCATCTTCCCGCCAAGGTGCGCGCTTTCCTGGATTTTTTCCGCCCCCGGTTGCGCGGCCCTGTAACGTGACGGGGGCACAGCCATGCCGGATTTTTCCAATACGGTTGGGCCATGGCTGAAACTGTACTGCTGAATTAAAGGCAATCTGCATCTGTATCGCTTGGCCACCCGCCCCTACACTGTGGGTTCTGTCACAAGGGATTCGAGGAACCCATCATGTTTGACCAAGCCTGCTGCTGGATCGACGGCAGCATCGTACCCGCCGCTGAGGCGAAAGTTTCCGTTTTTGACCATGGCTTCCTGTATGGCGATGGCGTGTTTGAAGGGGTGCGCTTTTACAACCGCAAGGCGTTCCGGCTGCCGTTGCACCTGAAGCGCTTGCAGCGTTCCGCAGCGGCTTTGCAGTTGGCCATGCCGTATGACAGCGGACAGATGGCGCAGGCGGTGGCGGAAACCATCGCCGCTTCGCCGCTGGCCGATGGGTACTTGCGCATTATTGTCACGCGCGGGGTCGGGGTGTTGGGCATCAATCCGGCGACTTGCAAGCAGCCCAGTGTGGTCATTATCGCCGACCAGTTGCAGATGGTGAGCGACGCGCAGCGTTCGCAGGGTGTGCGGGCGATCATCGCTTCGACCCGCCGCCTGACGCCTGACCGGCTGGATTCGCGCATCAAAAGCCTCAACTACCTGAATGCGATCCTGGCGCGGATGGAGGCCAATTATGCGGGGGTGGAAGAGGCTATCCTGCTCAATGACCGGGGTTGCGTGGCGGAAGGCACGGCGGACAACCTGTTCATCGTCAGTGACGGCGTATTGCTGACGCCGCCCGCCACCGAAGGCGCACTGGCAGGGATTACCCGCCAGACTGTGCTGGAACTGGCGGAGGCTGGCGGCATCCCGGCACGGGAGGCAGTGTTGACGCCTTACGATTTGTACAACGCCGATGAATGTTTCCTCACCGGCACCGGAGCGAAACTGATTCCGGTGCGTGAGATCGACGGGCGGAAAATGGCGGCCTGCCCAGGGCTCCGCTACCAACAATTGTCACAGGCATTTGCCGCCCTGATTGAGCAGGAAACCAGCGCCCCATAAATTGTTGGCGGAGCAGGCGATGCCTGATTCCTGCTTCGCCTGCTGATCCGCTGCCTGAAGGCCCTTACAGCTTCGTGCTACCAACGAACTGCATTTCACCCTGCACATTGCGGTAAACCCTCACGTCGTATTCAGAGCCGTCGGTTAGGCTGATTTGCATGTGGTACTTCACACCCGATACAACCTGGGCTTCAGCGCTATTGACGCTTTGCAACTCACCACCTAGTTGTTGGGCTGCAAACGTTGCAGTCGATTGTACATTGGGGTCAGTGAGGGGTTTTGGCGACCAACCTCCCACCCAGCCGGGAATGGGTGGTGCTGGGTTATAAGGGTCGGGTCTGCCAGCGGTCGAATTATGCGGGAAATTCGCATCACCGGGGGAAGTAAAATCACCTGGGAAGGTCGAACCACTCGTGGAAGCCGAATTGCTCGGGGAAGCCGAATCACCGGATGGCGTATTGGTATTGGATACGTTGTTCGATTCTTCAATCTGCTTTAGTAACTGATTTATAGCATTCGTCAGGTTATCGAGCTCCTCATCCCATGTCGTGCCGCTATAAGAATTATTTGGGTAAGAATCGGCATTCACCGGATATGATGGGTTGCCATTAGTCCAAGAACTCTGCACGGGATTGTTTAATGGATTGATATTCATAAGCCTTTTCCTTCCATGGATTGCCAGTGACGGGATTAGGGGCTGCATTGTGGTAAAGCACTGTTCATGGCTCCCACTGTTTTCTGCGCCCCATGGCGGGGATGGGAGCACAAGCAAATTTTTATTTCATCATGGCGCTTGATTGGCGGTCATATTTTTACGAAAAATAGCAACAAATATATTTAACTTATTTAAATTGAATTAATGGTCAAGCTGGCAGCCCTGGCATGCAATCCCGTTGCAAGCGCTCGATTCCACGCCGCACCCACGCTTTGACCGTGCCCAGCGGCACAGATTGGCGCTCGGCTATCTCGCTGTGTGAATAGCCGTAGTAGCAGGACTGGAGAATGCATTCGCGGTGATTTTCCGGCAGTTTTGTCAGCGCTGCCGCCAGCATGTCGGTCTGTTCACCCAGCGCGTGCAGGGCTTCGGGCTGCATGCCTGTATCGGCGTAGTCCATGGTTTCAAAGTCAAGCTCTTCGGTGACAGGGCGTTTGCTGGCATAACGCAATTGGTCCAGCACCTGATTGCGCAGGATGCTGCCCATCCAGGTCATGGCGCTGGCCTTTTCTGCATCGAAGCTGGCGGCGTTATGCCAGATTTTGACGAAGGCTTCCTGTAGCACGTCTTCGGCGGTGGCGTGGTCGTTGTATAGCATCTTCAGACAGAGGGCAAACAGACGCGGTGAAGCCTGTTGATACAAATGCTGGAAAGCTTGTGCGTCGCCTTGTGCGGAAGCGGCCAGTAATTGGTTGAGTGTGTGCATGATGGTTGCTCGCGTTGCTGTTTCTGATGGAGCCATCATGCGTCATAAAAATCACGAAACTGGCAGGCATTTATAACGATTCTATAAACAATAACGGCTTGTTCAACCATCCATGGGCAAGCGGAATGTGAACACAGCGCCGCCGCCGTCAACATTGCGCACGGTTAATTCCGCACCGTGCAGGGCAAGGATGCGCTGGCTGATCGTTAGCCCCAGCCCGGCACCTTCGCGGTGTTGGGCGGAGGTTCTGCCACAACGGTAGTAAGGCTGGAAAATCCACGGCAGGTCGGCTTCGCTGATGCCAGGGCCGGTGTCGCGCACCGCGATTTCCGCCAGGTTGCGGGCGTCGCCAGCGGGTTTGGCGCTGATTGCAACCTGCCCACCAGCAGGCGTGTAGCGCAGGGCGTTTTCGGTCAGGTTTTGCAGCACCCGGCCTAACTGCGCAATGTCAGCATGGACGGTCAGGCTCATGTCCGGGCAATCCATCACCAGTTTGACGCCTTTGTTTTCCGCCACCGGGGAGACGGCGGCATACAGGTCGCTCAACAGGTCGGCAATCGGCAGCGTTTCCATTGCCAGCGTCAAAGGGTTGTCGCCAACTTGGCTATTGTCCAGCCGCGCCAGATCAAACAGGTCGGCGATCATCTTGGTCAGGCGGTCGCTGTTGACGATGGCTTTGCTGATGAATTCCTGCTGCTTTGCTGCGGGCAACCCATCCCCTTTCAGGCTGAGTGTTTCGAGGTAGGCGCGGATGCCTGCCAACGGCGTGCGCAGGTCGTGGGAAACATAAGCCAGGAATTCGCGGCGGATTTGGTCGTGCTTTTTCAGGTTGTCCAGTTGCTCCATGATTTTTTCGCCCATGCGCCGGAAGGAATGGTGCAGGAGCACGATTTCATTGGAGGAATCCTGTGGCATGTCACGGCTGCTGGCGGGCAGTTCGGTGAAGCGGGAAGCTTCAAACGCCTGGATTTCCCGGCTGAGTTTCTTGAGCGGGCGGGTCATGGCGTAAAACAGCACCAGCGCGGCCAGCAGCAGGAAGGCCAACCCCAAACCCATGCCGAGGAAACTGACCTGCAAGGTCTGGTTGTGGCGCAGGTTGTTGGAAATGGCCTCATATTCCTCGCCCTCCAGGATGATGTAAAGGTAGCCTGTCACCGTGCCTGCCGTGTTTTTGATCGGCGCGGCGGAGAAGACTTTTTGCCGGTCGGAACGCGGGTCATCGCCCAGGATCGGCAGTTCGAGGCTGTTCTTGCTGGTGTTGAGGAAGCGCTCAATGGGTTTGGTGTTGACCTGCCGGTGAATGATCTTTTCTTCCGGCGCATCATAAGCCTGCACCCGGCCTTGCGTATCCAGCACATACAACTCGGTGGCCGGGCCAAGCAGCATCAGGTTTTCAAACGCCTTTTTAATGTTGGCCTGATCAAACTTGCCATCCTTGATGGCGCCCGAATGGCCGACCACGTAATCGGCCACCCCAAAATGCAGTTTTTGCGAGGTTTCATTCTGGGTCATGTCCATGGCGTGGTAGAACACCATCGCCAGCAGCAATGCCGCCACCCCAAACATCCCCAGCATGACCAGCGCCAGACGGCTGTACAGGCTGCCAAACCCTTTCATGTGCCTTACCTCTCAAGCGAGAAATTTGTAACCCACACCCCAGGCCGTTTGGATGAAATCGGCCTTGTCACCACCCCGTTTCAGCTTGTTGCGCAAACGGTTGATATGGGTGTTGACGGTGTGTTCATAGCCTTCATAGCGGTAGTCCCATACCTCATCCAGCAACTGCGCGCGTGAATAAACCCGGCCTGGGTGACGGGCGAGGAAAAACAGCAGGTCAAACTCCTTGGCGGTTAGGTCGGCCACCTTGCCCGCCAGCAGCACCTCGCGCCGCTCCGGGTCAATGCTGAGTTCGCCAAATACCAGCCGTGCCTGTTCCGGCGCAGGTTCCGGCGCGGCGGAAAGTTGGCTGCGGCGCAGCAGCGCTTTTACCCGCGCCTGGCATTCACGCATGCTGAACGGCTTGGTCAGGTAATCATCCGCGCCGAACTCCAAACCCAGCACCCGGTCGATTTCGCTGTCCATCGAGGTCAGCATCATGATGGGGACTTGCGGGCGTTGCTGGCGCAGTTCGCGGCAAATGTCCAGCCCGCTGTAGTTCGGCAGCATGATGTCCAGCAACACCAGGTGGTAATCCTGCGCGGCCAACAGGTAATCGCGTGCCGCCAGGCCATCCCCGATAGGGCGCACAACATAACCGGCGTCCTGTAGGTGATACGCCAGCATTTCAGCAATGGCTGCATCGTCCTCCACAATAATGATTTCCGCCTTCACGCTTGTTCCCGCTTCGCCTGTAAAGCCGTCATTGTAAGGGAGAATTCAGCGAATCCCCCAATACTCCGGCCATCAGGCTGATTTCCTCTGCACTCACATTCAGCGCGGGCATGAAACGCAAGGTGTGCGGCTGCGGCGCATTGATCAGCAGGCCACGGGCGAAACAGTCTTGCGCGATGGCGGCGGCGTCCCGGTCGCCGGTATCCAGCGCCAACAGCAGCCCTTTGCCGCGCACTTCACCCAGCCCGAATTGCCGGGAAAGGCTTTCCAGCGCTGAAAGCATCTGGGCGCTGCGCGCCCGCGCCTGTGGCAGGAAATCCGGCTCCAGCAGCGCATCCAGCACAGTTGCTGCGACGGCGGTCATCAGCGGGTTGCCGTTGTAGGTGCCGCCCTGTTCCCCCGCCGCAAAGACGCAGGCATGGGTTTTCGCCAATAGCGCGGAAATCGGTACGCCGCCGCCCAGCCCTTTGCCCAGCGTCATGACATCCGGCTCGACGCCGTAGCCTTGGTATGCAAACAGGTCGCCAGTCCTGCCCATGCCGGTCTGGACTTCATCACAGATCAGCAGCAGGCGGTGGTCGTCCGCCAGCGCGCGCAACGCCTGCATGAATTCCGTGGTGGCGGGGATCACGCCTGCTTCGCCCTGGATCGGCTCCAGCATGATGGCGACGGTGTCGGCGTCAATCGCCGCCCGCACCGCTTCCGCATCATTGAACGGGACTTTGTGGAAGCCGGGTGTTTTCGGCTCGAACAGGGTGGCGAACGCCGGTTTGCCGCTGGCGGCCATGGTGGTCAGGGTCCTGCCGTGAAAGCTGTTGGCGAAAGTGATGATTTTCCATGCGCCGTTCTTGTGTGACTGGCCCCATTTGCGCGCCAGTTTGATGGCCCCTTCGTTGGCTTCCGCGCCGCTGTTGGCGAAAAACACCTGGTCGAACGCCGAGTGTTGCGTCAGTTTGGCGGCGCATTCCAGCAGCGGGCGATTGTAGAACGCCGGGCTGGCGTTGATCAGGCGGCCCGCCTGCTGGGTCAGCGCCTGCACAATGGCGTCCGGGCAATGCCCCAGGGTGTTCACCGCCCAGCCCTGGATGAAGTCCAGATAGCGCTTGCCGTGATTGTCGGTCAGCCATCCGCCCGCGCCTTGTTCGAAGATGGCGTCAGGCCGGGGTGCGATCTGCATGAGGGGGTGGAATGGGTTGTCAGCTTTGGTTTGCATGGGTGTTTCCTATCTTGCAGGCATAAAAAAAGCCACAGGGGGTAAGCCTGTGGCTGGGTGAAGGTCTGCCCGGTTACGGGCGGAATTCAGGCGCTCAGTCGGCAGCCTCCACGCAGGCGCAGGCGAACATCCGGCGGCGGCGTCGCAGGCTATGGAGGTGGGTGGCGGTGCAAACTGGCTTGATCATGCCGGGCAGTATGCATGGGCTGGCCAGTGGCGGTCAAGCTGGGTCACAGGATTCAACTGTGTTGCCACTTTTGTGGGGAACTGCGTCTGTATCACTTTGCCTTACGCCCCTATACTACGGGCTTGTGCAACCCAACAAGGTGTTTTTCATGATTGCCGAGACCTTCAATCTGGCCGCCTATTGTGGGCGGATCGGCTTTAGCGGCGAATTGCGCCCGGATTTTGCGACGGTGCAGGCGTTGATGCAGCACCAGTTGCGCAGCGTGCCGTTTGAAAATCTGGATGTGTTGGCGGGCAAACCGATTTCGCTGCAACCGGATGATATTGTGAAGAAAATCATTGGCCGACAGCGTGGTGGATATTGCTATGAAATCAATGGCCTGTTTGCGCTGGCGTTGACGGCGCTGGGCGTGGGCTGGCAATTTGTGGCCGCCCGCCCGATGTTTTACCCGGCCAGACGGCCGCGCACCCATGCGGCGCTGGTGGTGTCGCTGGCGGAAGGGCAATGGCTGTGCGACCTGGGTTTCGGCAGTTATGGCATCCGTGCGCCGCTGCGGCTGGATGTGCTGGATACGCCCGTGCCGCAGGATGATGACACCTTCATGCTTACCCAGGAGGAGGGTGATTTCATCCTCAAAGCGTTGGTGGAGGGGGAATGGCGGAGCCAATACGGCTTTAACCTGTGCCCGGTGGAATGGATCGATTTCGCGCCCGCCAACTGGATGAATTCGACCCATCCGGATGCGGTGTTCACCCAGAAGCCGCTGATCGTGCGTTTTACCGAGGAAGGGCGCAGCATTTTGTTTGGCGACCATTTCACGCAGGTGGCTGGGCGGACGGTCAGCAAGCGCACAGTGGCGCCCAGTGAGCTGGCGTTGCTGTTGGTGGAACATTTTGGCTTGAAGGCGAATGAATGCAGTTTTCACCCTGCCAAATAGCGCTTTGCGCGTGCCGCAAGCGGCGGTTCCGGACGCAGCCCTGCTTGACGCGCTGGAGTCTGCGTCCGGTTGCCATGGAAGTACGCTTACCGGCGCTGAGGCTTATTTTTTACCGACATCTTTGGGGATGACGAAATAGGGTTGTTGGGTCGTCGGTGATTGGGCCACAGGTGATTTTGCAGGCGCAACGGGTTTGGCTGGTTTTGGCGCTTGTTGCACAGGTGTTGCGGGTTCCGCTTTGGCCGGTTCGGCTGGTTTTTCCTCAGGTTGCTGCGCGGCTGTTGCGGCTTGGCCGCTTCTGCCCGGTTTGCGCTCCACCGGCGCTGCGTAATACTGGTAGCTGTCGTTCGCCCCCAGGTCGCTTTGCCCTGCGTCAGTATTGCCTGTGATGTTCTCGCCGGATGCGGCCATTTCCTGCTTCAGCTCTGCGCTGATTTGTTTCGGCGTGGTGGTCATATACTGGTTCATGTCCGCAATGTCCTGATCGGCCAAGGTGCCTGCCGCTTGGCGCAATTTCAGGGTGTTCAGCAAGTAGGAGTAGCGTGAGCTGGCGTAGTCACGGCGGGCGCTGAACACATTGCGCAGGGAGGTCAGCACGTCCACCGCCGTGCGCGTGCCGACTTCAAAGCCAGCCTGGGTGGCTTCGGCGGCGGTTTCCGCAGAAGTCAGCGCCCGCTGGTTGGCTTTGACTTGGCTGATGCTGGATTGCACGGTCAGGAAGGCGTTACGGGCCTGCTGTTCGGTGGTGCGGTTCTGGAAATCGTACTGTTCCTGCGCTTGCTGGAAGTTGTGCTGGGCTTCACGGATTTTGGAGGAGATGGAGCCGCCAGTGTAAAGGGGCAGGCTGACCTGGACGCCAACGCTCGCGCCATAAGATTGGGGATCCTGAAAGGATGATTCCGTATATTTGTTGGCGTTGCCGGTTTGTTTGGCGACCAAATCCACGACCGGGCTTTTGGCTCCCCGCTGGATGTCAATGGCCGTCTGGGCGGTTTCGACAGCGTGTTTGCTGGACGCCAGTTGCTTGTTGTTGCTTTTGGCGGTCTTGACCCATTGTTCAATGTCGCCTGGCGTCGGCATAACCAGCGGCATGTTGGTGGCCGGGGCGTTCAGGGTTTGGTAAAAGCCGCCGGTCAGCACCCGCAACTGTTCACGCGACAGGTCAAGCTGGTTGACCGCATTGATTTCCTGCGCAATGGCGAGGTCGTAGCGGGATTCAGCCTCCTTGACGTCAGTAATGGCGGAACGGCCAGCCTCAAAATAGGCGCGGGTCTGTTCCAATTGGCGGCTGATCGCTTCCTTTTCGGTGCGGGCGAATTCCAGGTTGTCCTGCGCCAACAGGAAGTTGAAATAGGCTTCGGCAGTCCGCAGGATCAGGGCTTCGCGCTCGGCCTCCAAACCGGAGCTGGCCTGGGCGATAATGGTGTCCGCCTGCTTGACTTGGGCATTCAGCGTTTTGTTGTACAGGGATTTGCTCAAGTTGAGGCTGTAATTGGCGTTATTGACGGTATAGCTTGGGTTGGATGCGGAGTCGCCATAATCCACGTATTGGCGGCTCTCCGTGATGCCGCCGCCAATGGAGGCTTGGGGTTTGAGCGCTGCCAGCGCTTGTGGTTTGCGCTCCAGGACAGCCAGATAATTGCTTTCAATCGCCTTGAACTGGGCGTCATAGCCTTTGGCCTGCTGGTAAACCTGTAACAGGTTTTCAGCCTGCGCCTGCTGGGCAACCAAGGTCAGGGAGGCGGCAATCAGGATTGCCAGTGTCTGTTGTTTCATAAAAAAACGGTTCCACTATTGAAATTTGTCAATGTGTTGGGTTTGCCAGTGTATTCAGCCGCAAATTATAGCCCGGATCGGTATTAGTAGAGCGGCATATCAAGGTCTATCTCTTTTGCCCAGCGGTCTAGGCCGCCTGAAAGGTTGATCACATCAAAGCCATTTCTTTCCAGATAATAGCACGCTTGTGCGCTGCGGACGCCGTGGTGGCAGACCACCACCCAGGCGCATGATTTATCCAGCTCGCCCATGTTGTGCATGAGGCTCCCTAATGGAATCAGGGTCGACCCCGGCAGATGGGCAATATCGTATTCCCACTGTTCACGAACATCCAGTATTTGTGGCGGATGTTGTGTGTTTTTTAATTGTCTATCCAGCTCTTGGGGCGTCCAATGGCGCATGTCTTAGAAAACAAATGTGCGTTCAACGCTGGTGCCAGCACCAACCAAAGGGGCGAGGCTGGTTTCAAATAAATTGGTATGGCTGAACTCCCCGTCTTCCTCATGCTTGACCAGCACCGCCTGCATGACTGCGCCTTGGCCGGTGATGACAAACAGGCGTCCGCCGGGTGCCAGGCATTCTTCAAAGCGATCCAGGTAGGCGGGTACGGAGCCAGTCACGGCAATGGCGTTATAGCGCTTGTTTGGCGTCCAGTCGCGCAGGGCGTCGCCCGTATGCAGGGTATGGTTGCGCAGCTTGAGCGGCATCAACCGTTCTTCCGCCTGTCGGGTAAAGTCCTCATAAATGTCAACACTATCGACATGTTTGCTAAGATGGGCCATACAAGCCGTGACATAGCCGCTGCCCGTGCCAATTTCTAAGCAGGTATCGTCGGGTGTAATCGCAAGCGCCTGCAGCATCCGGGCTTCCATCCGGGGGAACATCATGTATTCACCATGGCCAATCGGTATTTCCACATCGGCGAACGCCAATGCTTTGTGGGTTTTCGGAACAAAATTTTCACGCTGGATAAAACCAATGGTATCCAAAACGGTCTGATCGAGGACATCCCACGGGCGTATCTGTTGTTCGATCATGTTAAAGCGGGCTTGTTCCAGGTTCATGCATAGGCTCCTGACGGTGAAAGGACGGAAGAATGCGATAAGAGTACGGATTACGGCGAAATGTCGCAAGTTGTTGAGTAGTGTCAAAAACAGTTGAAGGTGAGGTTTTTTATGAAAATGTCGGGAATGCTGCTGCTGGGGGGGATGCTGCTGACTGTCTTCCTGGCGGGGTTCAACCAGTTGGACGCCAGGGAGCGGGTGGTGAACACGGCCACCTTCCAGCAGTGCCGGGAGCCAAGGCCGGAAATCTGTTACGAAGTGTTTGCGCCGGTATGCGCAACATTGCAGGATCCTGCCATCCGTTGCATTACAGCGCCCTGCCCATCAAACCAGCAGGCGACTTATGTCAATGATTGCAAGGCGTGCGCAGACCCTAGGGTGCAAGGGTTTGTCGGCGGGCAATGCCCATAGTGGCCTTGCGCACAAACAAAGGGCGGGCCCCAAACTGGAGGCCGCCCAAAACTGCCTATGCTGGCTTGCTTTTGGCAGGAGTTAGGAATGTTTACACCACCAGGCCTTCGTTGCCGTCGACATTTTTCAGTTTCGGGGTGTTGAGCTCCACTTTGCCGATGGTTTTCTTGCTGCGCAGATAGTCTGCGACCACTTCCCATATCTGTTTGTTTTTAGGGATCGTGTCCTGCACGCTCGCCCAACCGGCGACCGGATAGTTTTTCTTGGCGTCCAGCGGCTTGCCATCCAGTTCCATGTCGGCAACGCGTTCCCCCATCTTGGCGGTCGGGTCAAAGCTGAACTTCAGGCCGCCCACGCGCACCATGTCGCCACCTTGCTGGTAGTAGGGGTCAGGGTTGAACAGGTTGTCGGCCACATCTTCGAGAATGTTCTTGATGGTTTCGCCGCTCATTTCGTTGCGGGTGACGGTGCCGTAGGTGATGGCGGTCTGGTCAGCGACGTGTTCAAACAGGATCGGCTGGCCGGGCAGGACGGTCGTGCCCCAGCGGAAGCCAGGGGAAAACGCGATCGGCGCATCCAGCCCTTCCATCAGCGCATTGCAGATCAGCTGGTCGAAGGTGCCGTTGAAATTGCCGCGCCGGTACAGCACGTCGTCGCACACTGCCAATTCTTCCGCCAGTTCTTTCTTATAGGGTTCACGGACTTTGTCGATCAGCGCCTGCATGCCCTTGTCCGCGTCCAGCAGGTTGGAGAAGACCGGCAGCAATTTGTAACGGTAGTCGGCGATCTTGCCGTCTTTCACGTCGAGGTCGAGGACGCCGAGGAATTTGCCGTTGGAGCCAGCGTTGGTGACCAGGGTTTTGCCGCCAGCGTTTTCCACCACCACTGGCTGGTATACGCCGTCGTGCGTGTGGCCGCCCATGATGGCGTCAATGCCGGTGACCTTGCTGGCCATTTTCAGGTCCACATCCATACCGTTGTGGGAGAGGACGATGATGACCTTTGCGCCCTTGCCACGGGCTTCATCGACCATTTCCTGCATACGGTCGTCACGGATGCCGAAACTCCAGTCCGGGATCAGGTGCTTGGGGTTGGCGACCGGGGTGTAAGGGAATGCCTGGCCGATGATGGCGACCGGCGTCCCGTTGATTTCCTTGATGACATACGGGTCGAAGACAGGCTCTTCGAAATCATTGCTGATGACGTTTTGGGCGACGAAACTGATTTTGTCCTTGAAGTCTTTTTCGATGATCTCCTTCACCCGGTCGGCACCAAAGGTCATTTCCCAGTGTGGCGTCATGACGTCCACGCCCAACGCCAACTGCGCGTCGACCATGTCCTGCGCGTTGGTTTTCAGGGAAGTCCAGGAACCCTGCCAAGTGTCGCCGCCATCCAGCAGCAAGGCACCAGGGCGCTGGGCGCGGATTTGGTCAACCAGCGTTTTCAGGTGGGCGAAACCACCCACTTTGCCGTATTTCTTGGCGGCCTCGGCGTAATCCAGGTAGGTGAAGGCGTGGGCGTCCATGGTGCCCGGCGCGACGCCGTATTTTTTCAGGAAGTGCTCGCCAACCAGATGCGGCACTTGGTTTTTCATGCTGCCGATGCCGATGTTCACGTTGGGTTCGCGGAAATAGATCGGCATCAGCTGGGCGTGGCAGTCGGTGTAATGCATTAGGGAAACATTCCCGAACGCAGGCAGTTCATAGGGGTTGGAAGGGGCTTTGGTGTCAGTTTTGCTGCCTTCCTTGCTGGCGTCGTCAGCGGCGAAAGCGTTGTTCAGGCTGAAGCCAGCGACACTGGCTGCCGCCAGTATTTGCATAAATTCACGGCGGGTTAAACTCATTCCTCTCTCCTCATGCGGTTCAATAGTTTTGCTCAACAATGCAGGTGACGGAGCAGCGGCAAAAATATTCCATATTTCTTGGAATATTTTCCGTTTTTTTTGCATCATGCCGGTAGCAGCAGACTGAGGAGTAGCATGTTAGGCCAGTATTTCCGCTTCAATCATCCAGCCCATAAACTGACGGAGCATCGGGCGAAACTGCATCGGATGGCGCTGGCGTGGTGCGGCGACCACGCGCTGGCTGACGATCTGGTGCAGGACACGTTGGCGCGGGCGCTGGAAAAACAGGACCAATTGCGCGATGAAGACCGTTTGGGCGCATGGTTGTATAAAATTCTGCACAACTGTTGGATGGAATATCTGCGCACCCGCAAACCGGAGCTGGATATTGACAACATTGAGTTGACCTGTACGGATTGCCCTGAGCGCAAATTTGCGGAAAACCAATTGGTGGAGCAGGTGCAGGCCGCCGTGGCCTCCTTGCCGTTGGGGCAACGCCAGGTCATGACCCTGATTGACCTGGAGGGCTGCGGTTACGAACAGGTGGCCCTCATCCTCGACATTCCGGTGGGTACGGTGATGAGCCGCCTGAGCCGCGCCCGGGAAGCCATCAAGAAACTCCTGCAAGGCATTCACACTATGGATAACGTCCACTATTTGAGGAGCGTGAAATGAACTGGGAACAGTGTTCCACCCGTGACATGCTCCATGCCCTCGCTGATGGGCAACTGGATATGGAGCAGAGTCGGCAGGTGCTGTCATTGCTGGAAAATAACCTGAGCCTGCAAAAGGAGCTGTGTGAAATCCAGCGCATCAAGCATCTGGTGCAGACGGCCTATCCCCTGCCGAAAGCTTCCCGGCTGGCGATGGCCCGGCAGAAATCTGTGGGGTGGCGGCATGCCGCCGGTTATGTGCTGGCTTTTTCGCTGACGCTGTTGGCTGGCGCGGTAGGCAACCATTACCTGACCGGCCATCCTCTGCCGTCAGAAGGCGTTGTGTTGAACAATGCGGGAGCCTACGACAACCGTTTCATCGTTTTTGTGGATTCGCATGAGCCGGTCAAATTGGGCAAGGCGCTGGACAAGGCCGAACATCTGGCCGAGCAGGTGGAAGGCTCCGGCGGCGGCGTGTACGTCGTCACTAGCGCGGAAGGGATCGACCTGCTACGCCTGGGGACAACCCGCTACGAAAGCCGTATCTTGCAAATGAACAGCAAGTACCCACACCTGCGTTTTGTGGCGTGCAGCAACACCCTGTATTCCTTCAAGCAGCGGGGGGAAATGGTGGAGCTGGTGGACAAGACGGAAGTGGCGCCTTCCGCTGTCGAATTTGTCGTGCAACATTTGCGGCAAGGCTGGCGTTACATCGCCATCTGACCTGCCGCCGATGTGTTTTCAGGATTGCTGCCTGCGGGCGGCAATTTCATCCCAGTCGATGTTGTTGCAGGCCTCGCATTCTTCCTTGAGGAGGCCTAGCCACACCAGCAAGGCGTGCACTTTGCAGCCTGCGCAAAAGCCAAGCACGGTTTCCAGCCACATGAAGCCGAAACAAACCCAGATCATGACCAGCGGTATCCAGCGCGGCATGTAATTCTCGGTGGTCGGCAACCATTCCTCAATGCCGACCAGCTTGTTGACCCACCCGGCCAGCACTTCCGGATTGAAGAAAACCAGGCAGGTGATGATGAAGGTTGCGCCGATGCCCCAGGCGAACCGTTTGGGGACTAGCGGCTTCCACACAGGCCGTTTGCCTTTGGCCAAAAAGGTGCTGATCAGGATGGTGGGGGATAAACGTGAAGTGAGGACAAACATGCCCGCCAGCATTTCAAACAGGGCGTAAAACAGCACATGCGTTTGGGTGGAGTAATCCAGCGTGCGGCGGATAGCCTCCACACTGTAGATGATATGCCCATCCCAGTCGGTTTCCAGGGTGTCTTGGATCACGTCCCCCGTCACTATCCATTTTGAGCCGTAAATGGCGTTGTAAAGCGTCAACCCCATGTACATGGGGATGGCCAGCAACAAACCGGCGCGGATCCGCACCGCAGTGTCATTGATATAGGTCGTTTCTTCGGTCGGGTCGCGGAACCAGAGGTTTTTGATGGTGCTGACAATGCCTGCCATGATGGAGGCGTTGTTCTTTTGGGCTGATACGTGCATGAATCCTCCAACAGTGGATGATGGTGCTGGGCATTGCCATGCCTCTTGATGGTTATGGGGTCAAGTTATTCGGGTCTGATGATGAGGTCAGGGAGCGGCTTTCTCTTGAGAATAACCGCTCCCGGCCAAGGGCTGTTGGTTTCAGGGCTTCAGCAAGCGGTAACCCTCCGCCTCCAGCCGCCCAACTTCCGCGACGCCCGATGGGATGACGTCTTCCGGCTTGGCGTCGTACAGTTCATCAAACTTGATTTTACGGCCCGCCAGCGTGTTGTAACACACTTCGAACTTCACACCTTTGCCTTTCAGCTCAGTGATTTTGTTCGGAAGCTTGGCGTCGACATCCAGCTCTTTCTCTTTGGCGACTTGCAGCAGGCCAAGGCCATCGCCATTCATCACGATGATGGCGTCGGTTTTTTTGCCGGTGGCGTCAAGGGCCTTGATGTAATTGCTGACGTTGGCGAGCACGCCCAAGTATTTTTTCTCATCGCCTTCCATGCTGACATGAAAAACGACCTTTTCAGCGCCGTCATAATAATTGTCGGCGACTTTGGGTGCAGGGACGCCAGGGTCAAATTTGGCGTCCGCCGCCGCCGCATCGGGTTTGGCTGCCTCTGCTGCTGGTGGTGCGGCGGCCAACTTGGCGTTTTCCGCCATTGCAGGGACAACCAGTACGCTGGCCATGACTGCCAGGCCGAATAAGATAGGTTTTAACATGGAATATCTCCTCCTCTGAATAATGCTTCGATACTGCCGGTATCGGCGGGTGGTTTGCGGGTTTATGGGGACGTTGGGGTGTCCCTTATTGGTGTTCTTGCTACGGTTCGCCCTCCGCCGCTGCTGGGAGGAGGGCGAATTGGCAGGGTTACGCTGCGTCAGTTTCAGCGGAGTCGGACTCGCCCTTGTTGTCCTTCCAGGAAAGCT
>NZ_JAYMYJ010000120.1:31909-41992 GCF_035668035.1 Candidatus Thiothrix phosphatis
TGCGTGGGGCCAGCAGGCCTGCGCTGACCGCCATGCCCGCTGCGCTGGCGGCTAATGCGCCTTGCAAAAATGTTCTCCGTTTCATAGGTCTTCTCTTCTCCAGAATTTTGTTGGCAAGCTCGCTGCTTAAAGTGTCGAAATAAATTCAACGACCTTGTCGATCTGCTCGTCGGTCAGAATCCCCATGGGAGCAAAGGGGGGCATGATGGTGTTGGGGTTGGCGACGCGGGGGTCATGAATTTGCGCGCTTAACTTGGCCTTGTCTGGATAGCGGGCGGCCATGCTGACTAACGGCGGGCCAATATCGCCGGGCATGTCGCCGCCCGCGATCATATGGCAGGCAAGACAATTGCCCAGCCTGCGGTCAAAGGCGATTGCCTTGCCTTCTTCAGCCGGGGTCATTTGTTTGTCTTCCTTCTTGGCGTCCTTGGTGTCATCCGCCGCTGAAGTTTTTTTGTCTTCTTTTTTTGCGTCGTCAGTTGCTGAAGTTTTCTTGTCTTCTTTCTTGGCGTCATCCGCCGCGTAAGCCGACGGGAAACCAGCGTTCAGCACTAATGCTGATACTGCCGACGACATTATCAAAATGCGAAAAAGTTTCCGCATGGTTACCTCCTCTCTAACAGAATCATCACCATAAAAAGCTTTGTCCCAAGTTTCCCGAAACAACGTGAAAATGTCCTGAATCTTGAGATATATCAAATAGCCGGATACGCAGCTTAACCGATTGCGCCGGATCGCGCAAAAGAACTTTAATGAATCCAAATATTTATAAGAATATAGTTATATGTCGATATATAGGTGTAATGAAGGGGGGGTTAAAACTTGTCAAGTTGCTTTTCCCTGCTTTCCATCCGGTTGATGTCTTGGGACATGGCTTGCATACGGGCGGCGGTCTGCGCAGGAATGCCGGGCAACCTTGATGCCTGCTCCAATAGGGCGCGGGCATGTTTGTATTCCCCCATGCGGATGCTGCGCTCGGCGGCGGAACGGTAGGCTTCGGCCGTTTGCCCCGCCTGCTCGGCAACCCGCTGGCGCATGTCGAGGAATTCCAGGCTGGTCTGTTCGGAAAGTCTGGCCTGATTGAACAATTGCCAGGCTTGCGGGGCTTTTTGTTCGGCCAGCAAGGCCACCCCTAACAGGGTGAGGATGTCTTCTTGGCCTGGATAGGCGTTCGCCAGTGGCGTCAGCAGTTTTTCCGTCTCCTGGTAACGGCGTGAAACATTCAAGGCTTCGGCAACCGCCAAGGTAATGGGAAGCGGGCCTGTTTGTGCCCCCAACGCACGTAGGGCTGCGTCGCCGTTGCCGTTACGCAATTGGCGGATGGCCTGGGCGTATTGTGCCAGTTGGGTGTTGCCCCCTGTGATTGCGGGTGAACCGGGAGCGGTCAGGGCGCGCAGTTTTTCCCTGGCGTAAGCGTAATCGGCGTCTTCGCGCACCGGCCGTTGCCCCAGTTGATTGGCGCGGGAACGGGTGTCGCTGAGGCGGTCGATGCTTAATGGATGGTTGCGCAGGAATTGGGTGATGTCGCCGTGCAGGTCGGAGGTGCGGCGGTCAAGCTTTTCCAGGAACGCTGGCATGGCTTGCGGATCCAGCCCGGTGCTGGCGAGGATGCGCAGGCCGGTGCGGTCGGCTTCGGTTTCCATCTGGCGGCTAAACGCCAGTTGTTGTTGGGCTTGGGAGGCGAAAGTCCCAGTGATGATGGCTTGGGCTGCATCCGGGCTTTTGCTGGCGGCGGCGGCTCCGGCCAGTATGCCCAGGCCGGTGATCAGCGGGTTGCCCTGCTGGTTGGCCAGCATGCGCGCAATGTGGCGCTGGGAAACATGGGCGATTTCGTGGGCGATCACGGCGGCCAGCTCACTTTCAGAGCTGGTGTTCAGGATCAGCCCGGAATGGATCACGATGACCCCGCCGGGCATGGCGTAGGCGTTGATTTCAGCGTCTTTGACGATCAGGAAGTAATAATTGCCGCCGCCAGGGGCGTGCGCCGCCAGGCGGTTCCCCAGTGCGCGCAGCCATTCGCTGAGTTCAGGATCCTCCACCACTGGCTGGCTGCCGCGAAGTTCCCGGATCAGTTTGATTCCCAAGGCGGATTCTTCCGCAGTGCTGAGTGCATTGTTGGCGGGGTCGCCCAGATCCGGCACATTCACATCAGGAAGTTCGAGATTGAGCTCGGCGTGGGCGGAAGGAGGAATGCCCGCCGCTAGACTGTAAAGCAAGAAACTGCTGAGGATGGCGTACTTCATGCAGCAACTATATTACATGCTGCTGGTTCTTGACAGTTGGCGCATCTTAATTAGAATATCAGAAAGTTTTAATATTTATTAGGATAAGGGTTTTTTTATGTTTGGGATTCGTGAAGTTGACGCTGCTGGTTTGAAAAAAATGCTGGACTCGGGTGAAAAGATCCGCTTGCTTGACGTGCGTTCCGCTTCTGAAGTTGCGCAGGGTGTTATCGAAGGTTTCGAGTTTATGCCCTTGCATACTTTGCCGATGCGCATGAATGATCTGCCGCGTGATGAGACCATTGTCTTTTACTGCCGCACCGGTGCGCGTTCCGCACAGGCATGCATGTTCCTAAAACAAAATACGGGAATTGATGCGGTCAACTTAAAGGGCGGCATTGTCGGCTGGTATCAGTCAGGCATGAAGGTTGTGCTGCCGAACGCTGCCTAATTCAGATTATTCTGATATAGTTGGCTGCGCTATTTGAGAGAGGTGGGCCCGCAAAAGGCCTGTGAATTGTAATTATCCATGAGACACAAAGCATGAAAAAGCTGGCTATCATCGCAACTAAAGGCACCCTTGACTGGGGTTACCCTCCGTTCATCCTGGCCTCTACTGCGGCTGCGCTTGGTTATGACGTACAGGTTTTTTTCACATTCTATGGCCTGCAACTGTTGAAGAAAGAGCCTAACCTGCAAGTCACTTCATTGGGCAATCCAGGGATGCCGATGCCGGTGCCGATGCCAGTCCTGTTGCAGGCGCTGCCAGGCATGCAGGGCATGATGACCACCATGATGAAAAAGAAAATGGCTGACAAGGGCGTCGCGGATCTGCGGGAGTTGCGTGATTTGTGCCAAGAAGCCGATGTCAAGTTTATTGCTTGCCAGATGACGGTGGACTTGTTCGAAATGGACCACAAGGAATTTATTGACGGCGTTGAATACGCTGGCGCAGCGGCTTTCTTTGAGTTCGCTGGTGAATCTGATATTTGCCTGTTCATCTGACTTCTGCAAGCTTATTGGACAGTCAATAAAAAGCCGGGTATACCCCGGTTTTTTATTGGAGGAACGGAACCATGAAAATTATGCTCATCAGCGGCAGTCATCGTGAAAACTCCCAAAGTGAAAAAGTGGCCCGTCATATTGCCCAATCGCTGCTGGACAATCATCAAGCGACTGAAACGGAAGTTTTTTCCCTTGCAGGCAACCCTTTGCCCCTGTGGGATGAAGGCATTTGGAACGGCGAGGAAAAATGGCAGGCGCTGCTGGGCCCTTTATCGGAAAAACTGGCCGCTAGTGATGGTTTCGTGATTATCTCCCCTGAGTGGCATGGGCAAGTACCGGCGGGGCTGAAAAATTTTTTCCTGCTGTGGGGGGCAGGCGAACTGGCCCACAAACCGGCTTTGATCGTGACAGTATCAGCAGGCGATGGCGGCGCGTATCCTGTCGCAGAATTGCGGATGAGCAGTTACAAGAATAACCGTCTGTGTTATATCCCGGAGCATGTCATTGTGCGGCATGTGGGATCTGTGTTGAACGACGATGCAGGCAAAAATAATGCGGATGCGGATAGCTATTTCCGCAAGCGTATCGTATATGCCTGCGGTATCCTGTGTGCTTATGCTGGCGCGCTCAAAGGGGTGCGGGAATCGGGTGCTGCCAGCATAAAAGTTTTCCCTAACGGTATGTAAGAGGCTATCAAACAATGTTGAAAACAGCGGCAAAAACACCACAGAAAGTGTTGAACCGGATTGGGCGTCTGAACTATTTCCACGATGACCGTCATGCCGAGCGGGTCAATGAAATTCGCTGGCTGGTGGAGGAGTTCATTGAAATTCCGGTGAAGAATCTGCCGCCTGCATTGGAAGGTTTTACCATTGTGCAGCTTACCGATATGCATTTACGGCCGTATACCCAGGTGGAGCACATTGTGCGGGCGGTGGAAAAAGCCAATGCCCTCAAACCTGATCTGGTGGTGTTGACCGGCGATTATGTCTGGCACGATGAAGAGGATATCCTTGATTTGGTTCCGGAACTGGCGAAGCTGGACGCCCGTTGCGGCATATTTGCGGTCATGGGCAACCATGACATCAAGACTGACCCGGTATTGATTGAGGAAACCTTTTTCAAGCATGGGATTCCCGTGTTGCGCAACGATGGCTTGGATCTCCAGTATGGTGGTGGCGTCATGCATTTGGCGGGCATTGATGATGGCTGGCTGGGTCAGCCGGATATCAAGACCACATTGGGGAAGCTGCGTGGCGACAAGCCGGTGATTTTGTTGGCGCATGAGCCTGACATGATTGATTGGTATGCCGCAGATACCCGCATTTCCTTGCAATTGTCCGGGCATACGCATGGTGGCCAAGTGCAGATCAAGCCGGGCAAGCCTTTTATCCGCCCTTATCTCGGTCGCAAATACGTGCAAGGCCTGCATCGGGTGAATGAGTCGTGGATTTATACCAGCCGGGGCATCGGTTCGACAGGATTGCCGATCCGCCGCAACTGCGCCCCGGAAATTACCCATATTACCTTAGTGGCGGGTGACTATTACCCATTAGCGGCATGACGCTTTGTCAGAAAGGATTTGGTTATTTCTGCCGTTAATGTAAACTGCATGCATAAATAAAGAGCGTTGATAGATGCTTCCTGTCGTGGCTTTCATACCTTTTGTAAGCTTAGGTTTGCCTGACACTATGAAACGCTCTAATAGAATAATTAAAAAAACAACGAGCTGTGTAGAATTATGTCCGATTCCCAAAACAATGTGCCTAAACGCGACCTGACTGGCCTGAAAGTCGTGGTGGTCGATGATAGCAAGACTATCCTGCGCACTGCGGAAGTGCTGCTTAGTGAGGAAGGATGTTGGGTGGTGACGGCAGGCGACGGGTTCGAGTCGCTGGCGAAGATTGCCTCCTTCAAGCCAGACGTTATTTTCGTTGATATCATGATGCCACGTCTGGATGGCTACCAAACTTGTGCGCTGATTAAGGCCAATCGGCAGTACCGCGATATTCCGGTTATTTTGTTGTCCAGCAAGGACAGTATTTTCGACATGGCACGTGGCCGCCTAGCAGGCTCTGATAAATACCTCACCAAGCCTTTCACCAAAGAGGATTTATTGACGGCCATCTATACACATGCGCCTTTGCCGAAAGCCAATGCCCACCCGGCTGGGGATGCGTCTGCAATTTCTGTCGAAAAAGAGACCCTCCCTCCTATTGATCTTGTGGATGATTAAGGAGGAAGCATGTCTGAGCCGCATGTGCTGATCATAGACGATTCCTTGGCGGAAACTCGAATATTCACCATCCTCTTGGAAAAAAAAGGTTACAAAGTCAGTGTGGCCTGTAATGGCCAAGAGGGTATTGAGGTTGCCAAGACCCGTCAACCGGATGTGATCCTGATGGATGTCGTCATGCCATTACTCAATGGTTTTCAGGCTACCCGTGAATTGACGCGCTCCCCAGAAACCGCCCATATTCCCATCATTGTTTGTAGCTCCAAATCTGCGGAGACTGACCGTGTGTGGGCACTGCGTCAGGGGGCAAAAGCCTACCTGGTCAAGCCGGTGGACTCGCGGGTGTTGCTCGCCGCCATTAAGCAGTTTGTTTCCGGGGCGGCGCAATAATGGCCAGCCCTTACGAACTGCTAGCGGGTTTGGCGGTGTTGCGGGAGAAAAAGCGCCGTTCCCGCCAGAACAACGAGCTGGAGTTGCAGGAATGGTCAGGATTCCAAGTGCAGGTGGGGGATTTCGCTTGCCTGATACCTTGTGAACAAGTTGAGGAAGTGGTGACGCCCGCATCCATTACCAGTGTCCGGGGGGTGCCGGGCTGGATAAATGGCATTATTTATTGCCGCGCCCAACTGGTGACGCTGGTGGATGTGGCCACCTTGTTGTTTGGTAATGGGACATCGGCGTTGCCCAGTCGGGCGTTTGTCGTGCGGGGAACAGAGGAATGGTTTGGCTTGCAGGCAGGCCATTTTGAAGGTGTCCGGCATATTTGGTCTGATACGCCCATTTGTGATCCTCCCCTGAAATGCGCCGACGCATGGATCCATTACATTCGCCAATGGTTATTGCTGGATGATCGCCCAGTAGCGGTGCTGGATGCCAGAAAGCTGGTGGGTGCGCTGGAAAGCGGGGAGATTCAGGTATGAGCCTGTTGATCTACCAAAGCGTGGCAGGTGTGTTGTTGATTGCCGTGTTGGTAATGGCTTGGCTACTGTTCCGCATGAAACGTGAAGCGGCCACGCGGATGGCGGGTGAATCCCGGCAACAGCAACAGGCGGTGTTGCGTTTGTTGGATGAAATGAGTTCGTTGGCGGATGGCGACCTGACCATGCGGGCGACCGTGACAGAAGATGTCACCGGAGCCATTGCGGATGCGGTCAATTATGCGGTGGACGCTTTGCGCGCATTGGTGATGCGGATGGATATGACATCCAACCGGCTGACGGGTTTTGCCCAGGATGCTGATAAACGGGTCACTAGCCTGGCGAGTTCATCGGCGCGTCAGGCCAATGAGATTGCGGCGGCGACAACTGCCATCTCCACCATGACCAAACAAATACAAAAAGTGTCGCGGAATGCCGTCAGTTCGGCTGAAGTGGCACGCAAGTCGCTGGAAATTTCGCAAGCAGGGGCGCATACCGTGCGCGCCACCATTGCTGATATGGTGGCTATCCGGGAAAAAATCCAAGCCACTTCCAAACGTCTCAAACGTTTGGGGGAAAGCTCCCAGGAAGTGGGGGACATCGTGCGCCTAATGAATGATATTGCCGAACAGACCAACATTCTGGCGCTGAATGCGTCTATCCAGACCTCTTCCAATCAGGTTGCGGCTGGTAATGGCAATGGCGGTTTCCGGCGGTTGGCCGATGAGATGCAGCAGTTGGCCCAGCAGGCGGCAGATGCCTCGCGGAAGATTGATGTGCTGATCCGCACCATGCAGGCGGATACCAGTGAAGTGATGGCTTCGATGGAAGAAACCACGTCCAAGGTGGTGGATGGTGCCCGCAATGCTGAATCTGCCGGTGCTGCGTTGGATGAAGTGGAGGATGTGACGGTCGGGCTAGCACGCCTGATCGGCAACATTTCCGATGCGGCGGGTAAACAGGCTGGCATGGCGGGTCAAGTCGGCGCCACCATGAACTCCATTCAGGAAATTACCCAGCACACCGCCCGTTACAGTGAAGAAACCCAGGCATTGGTCGCTGATCTGAATGCGACGGCTGCCGATTTGCGTGGGGCAATCGCGGACTTCAATCTGGCCGAAGAAAAACAATAATGACAGGTGAAATATGATTTCGGACAAATCAAGTTTGGCTAGCCGCCTCGGATGGATCATGGCTGACATTGAGCAAGCCACCGAGCGGGCGCGTGATGCATTTGGACGCTACGCGGAGTCTGACGATAAAGGTGAATTGAGCGCTTGCCGCGAGACCTGCCGACAACTCAAGGGTGTGCTGGAAATTTTGGGGGCCAGCGGTTCCCATATGCTGTGCCAGGAAATTGTCAATTTGTTGGATGCGCTGATTCAGGCGCGGGTGACTGATCTGGCGACTGCCAAAGATGCGATCGCGGAAGGCATGTTGCAGTTATCCGAATACCTCAAGCACTTGCAGGAAGGTTACGCGGATTTGCCGGTGATTATCCTGCCTACCCTGAACAACCTGCGCGCCGCCCGTGATATTGAGCTGTTGTCCGAACACATGGTGTTTCTGCCGGAAGAGGGCCATGCTGGCAATGACCTGATCGGAACGGATGAATACGTTTCCCTGTCGGCCGACCGTTTACAGCAGGTGACGACTAAACTGCGCTTTTTCATGCAAAAAGCCTTGCTGGGCTGGTTCCGTAATGAGCAGCCGCAACGTATGTTGCAGGCGGCGGGCAAGGTGACGGACAACATGATCCGCTTGAACCATTCCCGGCGCCTGCGTTCGTTGTGGTGGATCGGTTCTGGGCTGGCGGCGGCGCTCGAATCCGGGCGTTTGGAGCATGGCGTCACCGTCAAAATGCTGATGGGAAGGCTGGAGCGGGAAATCCGCCATTTCGGCGAATTGGGGGAAGAACGCTACGACCACGCCCTGCCGGATGAGCTGATCAAGAACCTGCTGTATTACATCGGTCTGGCGGAAAGCGGGACGGAAACCACCGACAAGGTCAAGGCCGCCTACCATCTTGATGTTTATTTGCCCAAAGGGGAAACGCTGACCGAGTTGCGCCAATACTACACTACGCCTGGACGTGACTTATGGCGCGCCGTCTCCACGTCGGTGACGGATGAGTTGCACAGCTTGCAAGGCATTTTGGATGGCATGCAGGATCAGGCGCGTCAGCCGGAATTGTTGGGCAAGTTGGCGGACAAAAGTGAAAGCCTTAGCAGTACGTTAGCGATGCTGGGTTTGGGGCGTGCCGCAGAACTGACGACCTCCCTGGTTCAGGATTTGAAGGCGAAAGCCGCCAGTGGCGAAACGCAGGATTTCGACGCCATGCTGCAAATCAGCACCCACTACGCCAAACTCGAAAAAATCCTGGCGGAATACGCGGAAACTGGCGATGACCTGACGGACACTGTTTTCAGCCAGGATGGCGACGCGCTGGACCCTTCCGGTGAACGCAGCCTGTTGCGCACGACGCTGACCGAACTGAGTAAGGCGCAAGCGCGTACTGTGGCTTTCTATAAGGAAGGGTGGGCGTTTGTTTGCTTGGAGGAAGTGATCACTTCGTTGGAAAATATCAGCGGCGCGCTGAAAATGGTGGATGCGAACGAATTGTTGCCACTAGCGGATACTGCCTTACGTTATGTCAAAGAAGATCTGCTGGCGAATGGACGCGAGCCAAGCCAGGAGGAGTTGTCCACATTTGCCGATGTTTTAACCTTGTTTGAGGCCTCGGTTTCCGCCCGTCTGCAACATGAAGATTATTTGTCATTGCTGCCAACCGGCTTTGACAAGTTGCGTGAATTGGACAGCTTTAGCCAATTGGATCTGCTGGGCGATGTGGATTTGGATGGCGTGGAGGCTGAGCTGGAAGCAAAAAAAAAAGCACAACAGATCATGCCAGCGAACCTTTACCAACGCTTCCGGCACCCGACCTTTCCCAGCTTGGCGACAGCCTGATTACAGAACCGGCCCCGCCCAGTTTGCGTGACACCTTAGGCGACGAAATTTTCGAAATTTTCTGCGAAGAAGTCACCGATATTAGCCAAAATCTGGAGATACTGTATCCGCAATGGGACAGCAAGCGGGAAAACCGCAATCTCCTGACAGAAATTCGCCGTGCTTTTCACACCCTAAAAGGCAGTGGGCGTATGGCTGGAGCTTTTGCCCTGGGTGATTTTGGTTGGGTGCATGAGGACTTGCTCAATCAATTGTTAGTCGGAGGGTTGCCCGCCAACGATCGGGTTTCTGGGCAAATTGGCAAGGCGGTGGCGGAATTGCAGGAACGGTTGCAGTTTTTCTTGCAGGCCCAGCAAAAAGATGGGCGTGTCGAGCGCCTGATTGCTGAAGCAGAAGCGGTGATTGCATCTGCCGGAAAGATGGATACAGGTGTTGCAGAACCTGAGCCGGACGTGCTGGATTTCTCCATGGTGCCGCCGCCTTCTGATTATCTGGCGCAAAGCGAAGGGCTTGCGTTGGCAAGCCCGGAAATTGCTGCTTCACATCCGGTGATGGAAGAAAATATCGCATTTCCGCTTCTGGATATGCCGGATTCATCTGCATTGCCTACCGTTGATGAGGTCAATGCCTCACTTTCCCCAATCCCGAATATTGTTGAAGCTGAACAGGTTCCCGAGGAGGAAGAGGCGTTTGATTTCCAGAGTCTCCCTGCATCGGATATTGCTGTTGGACAGGC